>NZ_JAYMZS010000080.1:0-43465 GCF_035828755.1 Amycolatopsis sp. H20-H5
GGCGGAGCAGGGCAAGGACGCCGCCGCCGCGGTCATCGCGGAGGCGATCGGCGACGCGGACCTGTCCGACCTCGCCGTGGGCACCGTCCGCGAGGCGCTCTCCGACGTCGGCGCGGTCGACGCCGTCGAGCTCCGCATCGTCGAGCTGACCGCCACCTCGATGGCCGCACTGGAGCGTGCGCACCTGGTGGGTTCCGCGACCGCCGCGCTCACGGAACTGGTGGTCAAGGCCACCCAGCGGACCTACTAGCCATGCGGACCGTCACCGGGCGCAGCGATCACGTGGTGGTGATCGGCGCCGGGCTCGCCGGGCTGTCGGCCACGCTGCACCTGCTCGGCGCGGGCCGCCGGGTGACCCTGCTGGAACAGGACGAGACCCCGGGCGGCCGGGCCGGGCAGCGGGACCTCGGCGGGCACACCGTCGACACCCGGGCCAGCGTCCTGACCATGCCCGAGCTGCTCGATGAGGCGTTCGCGGCGGTCGGCGAGTCGCTGGCGGGCAATCTGAAGCTCACCCGGCTCGACCCGGCGTACCGCGCGCATTTCGCCGACGGCAGCACGATCGCGGTGCACACCGAAGCGGCGGCCATGGAGGCCGAGATCCGGGCGGTCGCCGGGCCCGCCGAGGCGGACGGCTACCGCAGGCTGCGGCGCTGGCTGACCGAGCTGTACGAGGTGCAGAAGGACCGGTTCATCGGCGCCAACTTCGACTCGCCGCTCGACCTGGCCCGCCCGGAGCTGCTGCGGCTGCTGAAACTCGGCGGATTCGGCAGGCTCGGCCCGCGTATCGACGGTTTCCTGCGTGACGAGCGAGTCCGCCGCCTGTTCTCGTTCCAGTCGCTCTACGCCGGACTCGACCCGGCGCGCGCGATCGGCGCGTACGGCGTCATCTCGTACATGGACACCGTCGGCGGCGTCTACTACCCGGCGGGCGGCATGGGCGAGATCGCCCGCACGATGGCGGCCGCCGCGGGCCGGGCGGGCGCGGACGTCCGGTTCGGCACCGAGGCGGCGTGGCTCGAACGGGTGTCCTCGCGGGTCCACGCCGTGCGCACCCGCTCGGGTGAACGCATCCCGTGCGACGCGGTCGTGCTGGCGACCGAGCTGACGACCTCGTACCAGCTGCTCGGCGCCCGGCCCCGGCGTCCGCTGCCCCTGCGGTTCTCACCCTCGGCCGTGGTGCTGCACGGGCACGCCAAGCGCGACTGGCCGCTGCTGGACCACCACACGATCTTCTTCGGCGACGCCTGGCGGCGGACGTTCGCCGAGATCATCCGCGAGGGAAAGCTGATGAGCGACCCCTCCCTGCTCGTCACCAGGCCGACGGCGACCGAACCCGGTCTCGCCGCCACGGCGGGCACGCAGGTCATCTCCGTGCTCGCGCCGGCGCCGAACCTGCGCCGCGGGCCGATCGACTGGGGCCGGATCGGCGGCCGCTACCAGGACGAGCTGCTGCGGACGCTCGAAGCTCGCGGGCTCAGCGACTTCGGCGCCGAGTTCACCGTCGGCGAACGGATCACCCCGGCGGACTGGGCGGCGCGCGGGCTGGCCGCGGGCACCCCGTTCTCCCTGGCCCACACCTTCGCCCAGACCGGCCCGTTCCGGCCGGGGAACCTGGTGCGCGCCGCGGGGAACGCGGTCCTCGCGGGCTGCGGCACCACCCCCGGCGTTGGCATCCCGCCGGTGCTGATCTCGGGACGGCTCGCGGCGGCGAGGATCACCGGCCGATGAGCGACCGCGAACTGGACGCGGCGGGCATCACCGACCCCGCGCTGCGGGCCGCCTATGTGCGGTGCCGCCGGATCAACGCGCACCACGGCAGGACGTTCTTCCTCGCGACGAGGCTCCTGCCCGCCCACGCCCGCCCCGCCGCGCACGCCCTCTACGGCTTCGCCCGCGCAGCCGACGAACTGGTCGACAACCCCGAGCCCGGCACGGATCCGGCCGTCGCGCTGGACAAGGTCGGGGACCTCGTCGGCGAGGTCTTCGAGGGCCGCGCGCCCGCCGACCCGGTGCTGGCGGCGCTGGCCGACACGGTCAGGACGCACGCGCTCGAACGGTCGTTGTTCGACGACTTCCTGCGCTCGATGCGCATGGACCTGACGGTGACCCAGTACGCGACCTACGCCGAACTCGGCGAGTACATCCACGGCTCCGCGGCCGTGATCGGCCTTCAGCTGCTGCCGGTGTTCGGCACCGTGGTGCCGCGCGAAGAGGCCGCGCCGAGCGCGGCGGCGCTGGGCGAAGCCTTCCAGTTGACCAATTTCCTGCGCGATGTCGGGGAGGACCTCGACCGCGGGCGGCTGTACCTGCCGACCGCGGAACTGGCGGCGTTCGGGGTGGACCGCGAGCTGCTCACCTGGTCCCGCGCACGCGGCCTGCCCGATCGCCGGGTGCGCCGCGCGCTGGCCTTCGCGGTCAGCAGGACACGCGCGGTCTACCGTCGCGCTGACGCCGGAATCCCCTTGCTGCACAAGGGATCCCGGCCGTGTGTGCGCACCGCGAGCACGCTGTACGAGGGTATCCTTGACCAGATCGAGGCCCGGGGTTACGACATCCTGAACGACCGGGCGACGGTCCCCCGCCGACGTCGGCTGGCGGTCGCGCTGCCTGAGCTCGTGCGCGTGTGGGCGGGCGGGCATAGGCTCGGATCATGACGACTGCGAACAGGCCGATTCGGATCGGTGTGCAGATCCAGCCCCAGCACGCCGATTACGCCTCGATCCGCCGGACGGCTTCGGAAGCCGAAGACCTCGGCGTCGACATCGTGTTCAACTGGGACCACTTCTATCCGCTCTACGGCGAGCCCGAGGGCCAGCACTTCGAGTGCTGGACGATGCTCGGCGCCTGGGCGGAGTCCACTTCGCGCGTCGAGATCGGCGCGCTGGTGACCTGCAACAGCTACCGCAACCCCGAGCTGCTGGCCGACATGGCCCGCACGGTGGACCACATCAGCGGCGGCAGGCTGATCCTCGGCATCGGCTCCGGCTGGTTCGAGAAGGACTACGACGGGTACGGCTACGAGTTCGGCACCGCGGGCGGGCGGCTCGACGACCTCGCCGAGTCGCTCCCGCGCATCGAGTCGCGGCTGGCCAAGCTGAACCCGGCGCCGACCCGCAAGATCCCGGTCCTGATCGGCGGCGGCGGCGAGAAGAAGACGCTCCGCCTCGTGGCGAAGCACGCCGACATCTGGCACGGCTTCGGCGACCCGGAGGTCGTCGAGCGCAAGGTCGGCATCCTCGACTCGCACTGCAGGGAGATCGACCGCGACCCGGCCGAGATCGAGCGTTCGTGCGGCGTCCAGGGCGAGCCCGGCGAGCTCGGCCCCAAGCTCCTGGAGCTGGGCGTCTCGACGTTCACCGTCGGCATCGGCGGGCCCGACTACGACCTGAGCGCGGTCAAAGCCTGGACCGAATGGCGCGACAAGCAGTAACAGCAAGACCCTGAAGGCCACCATGACGGCGTTTAACGCCGTCATGGTGGCCTTCAGGGGCAGTCAAAGTGCTTTGCGGCGGTGAGCTGCGACGCGTTCCCGGGTCGCGCAGCGGGACGCCGTGCTCTCCCGCCGGACCTCGCCGCTCACCCCGGACGCGACCGTGTGCGCGAGCACCCTGTTACTGGCGGTGAGTTTCCTGGCCACCGCGGTGCTGCCGGGCGCGATGGTGCTGTTCGCGGCCACGGCCTTCGCGGGGCTCGGCGAGGGGCCGCAGCTGACGGCGTTGTTCACCATCCGGCACCGCGAAGCCCCGCCGGAGGTGCGGGCGCAGGTGTTCACTACCGCGGCGAGCGTGAAGGTCCTCGGGCTCGCGCTGGGTGCGGGGCTGGCCGGGCCGTTGACCGGCGTCTCGGTCTACGCCTGCCTTCTGGCGGCGACCGGCGCGCAGCTGCTCGCCGCGCTGATCTACCTGCTCTTCTCGATCAGCCGGGTCAGAACGCCATCGCCTGCGCGCGGCGCTTGACCTCGGTGCCGTGGCTGGTGCGCAGCGCGTGGACCGGGGTGCCGCCGGGCAGCGTCTCGTCCTCGGCGAACAGCCAGCGCAGCATCTCGGTGCGGGTGAAGCCGGAGTCGTCGAGCACGGTGATCGTGCCGGAGAGCCCCTTGAGCACGCCGTCCTTGACGAAGAACGCCTTCGGGACGTGCAGTTCGCCCTTGCGGCGGACGGCGATCAGCAGGCCGTCGCGCAGCATTTGCCGGACCTTGTTGGTCGAGGTCCCGAGCTCGTCCGCCACCTCCGAAAGGGAGAGGACGGGTACATCGGCATCAAGGACGTCGTCGGCGACAGGAAGACCACTCACAGGTGACACTGTGCCACATCCACCCCCCGCACCCAGCAGCGTCGCACCAAAGGCGTAACGAAAAACGGTCACTGGCACCCCGGACAGCAGGTCGCGTCCCAAGCGCATGGGCATATCCGTACGATCCCTACCTGTGACACGCACGGACACCAGCCTGGTCGGCACGCTGCTCGAGCGGCGGTACCGAGTCGACCGGCTGCTCGCGCGCGGTGGCATGTCCTCGGTCTACCGGGGCACCGACACGCGGCTCGATCGTCAGGTCGCCATCAAGATCATGGATCCGCGCTTCGCGGACGACCGTTCCTTCGTGGAGCGGTTCGAGCGCGAGGCCCGCTCCGCCGCCCGGCTGCACCACCCGCATGTGGTCGCCGTGCACGACCAGGGCTTCGACACCCCCGGTGGCGAGGAGTCCGGCCGTGCCTTCCTGGTGATGGAGCTCGTCGACGGCGGCACGCTGCGCGACCTGATGGACGAGCAGGGCCCGCTGGACATCGCGCTCGCGCTGAGCGTCGCCGAGCCGGTGCTCTCCGCCCTCGCCGCCGCCCACCACGCAGGCCTGGTGCACCGCGACGTCAAACCCGAGAACGTGCTGATCGGCCGCGGCGGCACGGTGGGCGCGGGCGGCGTGGTCAAGGTCGCCGACTTCGGCCTGGTCCGCGCGGTGGCCAGTGCCGGGACCACCAGTTCGAGCGTCATCCTCGGCACGGTCGCCTACCTCTCACCCGAACAGGTGACCACCGGCGAGACCGGCTCGAGCGGCGACGTCTACTCTGCCGGGATCCTGCTCTACGAGATGCTCACCGGCCGAGCGCCCTACACCGGGGACACCGCGCTTTCCGTCGCGTACCGCCACGTCAACGACGACGTCCCGCGCCCGAGCGAGCTGCGGCCGGGCGTCCCGCCCGCGCTCGACGAGCTGATCCTGCGGGCCACCCGCCGCGACGCCACGCTGCGCCCCGCCGACGCGGGGATCTTCCTGCAGGAGCTGAGCCGGGTGCGCACCGAGCTGGGCATCCCGCTGGTGGCGGTGCCCGTGCCGCCGCCACCGGACGTCGACGGCGAGTCCGACGTCGAACGCACGCTGCCCCGGATCCCGGTGGTCGAGCAGACCGCCCCGGTCTCCGGCCCGCGCGGCACGAGGGCGTTGACCAGGGCCGTTCCGCTCATGACGCCGCCGCAGCAGCAGCACAACCAGCAGCCGCCACGCCAGCAGCCGCCGACACCGCCTTCGGGCAACCAGGCCGCCGGGCAGCGGAAGCGCAAGCGGGTCATCGCGCTGGCGGTGGCCGGGGTGCTGATCCTCGGCGGGCTGATCGGCGCGCTCGCCTTCATCTTCACCGACAGCGCCACCACCGGCGCCTCGACCGTCCCGCAGCTCGCGGGGCTGAACCAGGCCGCGGCCGGTGACTCGCTGCGCCAGGTGAAGCTGACGCCGAAGTACGTCGAGGAGTACAGCAACACCGTCCAGGCCCACGTCGTCATCCGGAGCGACCCGGCGGCGGGCGCCTCGCTGCAGCCCGGCTCGACGGTGACGGTCCTGCTCTCCAAGGGCAAGCCCGTGGTGCCCGACATCCAGGTCGGCTCCCGGCCGGAGGACGCCGAAAAGGCCATCCAGGACGCTCAGCTCGTCCCCCAGCGCAGCGGCGAGGAGTACAGCGCCGACGCGCCGCAGGGGACCGTGCTGCGGGTCGATCCGAAGCCGGGCACCCAGGTGGACCTCAATTCGCCGGTGACGCTGGTGCTCTCGAAGGGGCCCGAACCGCTGCCGCCGGTGCCCGACGTCCGTGGCCAGCCGAAGGACCAGGCGTTCAACACCCTCAAGGCGGCCGGGTTCGAGCCGTTCCAGGCCGGCGAGGAGTTCGCCCAGGACGTCGAGGCCGGGAGCGTCACGCGGACGAGCCCCGAGGGCGGGGCCAAGGCGGGCACCAAGAAGGTCGGCGTGTTCGTCTCGAACGCCGTCACGGTGCCGGACGTGCGGTACAAGTCGTTCGACGACGCGGAGAAGATCCTCACCGACGCCGGGCTCAAGGCCGACCGGGACGGGCACGGACGCGGGCACGGCGGGTTCTCCTTCGTGCTGCAGCAGGATCCCGAGCCGGGGACGAAGGTCCAGAAGGACAGCAAGGTCAAGCTGAAGGGCGTCGGATGATCGGCAGCCGCGGCCGGGTCACCGGCGCGATCGGACCGGGCCTGATCGGCGAGGTACTGCTCAGCGTCCGCGGGGGCACCGAGGCTTTTTACGCCTATCCGCTGAACCCGGAAGAGAGCTTCCCGAGCGGCTCGCAGGTCCTCGTGGTCGATTTCGAATCGCCCCGTACGGTCTACGTCGAACGCTGGCAACCGCTCGGCGGCTAGCGGCGTATCAATGCTACAAGTTCATCGGATCGTGGGGGTAATGAGGGTATGAACATCCTGTGGATCGTCGGCGGCGTGGTGGTCGTCCTGATCTTCGTGTTCGTTCTGTTGCGGGTGCTCTACAAGGTGGCCGAGCCGAACGAGGCGCTGATCATCTCGGGCTGGGGCGTCCGGGTCGACCGCGCGGACACCGCGGACAGCCTCGGCTTCAAGATCATCACCGGTCGTGGCGTCAACGTCATCCCCGGTTTCCAGACCGCCCGGCGGCTTTCGCTGGACACGCGCGGGGTCAACCTGCAGGTTTCGTGCGTGACCAGGCAGGGCCTGCCGGTGACGGTGCGCGCCGTGGTCATCTACAAGGTCGGCGATGACTTCGCCTCGATCGCCAACGCCGCCCGCCGGTTCCTGGACCAGCAGAAGGGCATGAACGACACGATCCACGAGCTCTTCTCCGGGCACCTGCGCTCGATCGTCGGCGGGCTGACCATTGAGGAGATGATCCACAACCGCGACGCGCTCACCGGTGAGGTACGCCAGTCCTCGTCGACCGAGATGATCAAGCTCGGGCTGATCGTGGACTCGCTGCAGATCCAGGAGATCGACGACGAGTCGGGCTACATCCTGAACCTGGGCAAGCCGTACGCCGCCGCGATCGCCGCTTCGGCCAGGATCGCCGAGGCGCAGCGCGACCAGGAGGCCACCGAGGCCGAGCAGATCGCCGCCGCCAAGCGGGCGGGCGCGATGCGGGAAAGCCAGATCAAGCAGGCCGGGTACCAGGCCGAGGTCGACCAGGCCAAGGCGAAGGCCAGCCAGTCCGGCCCGCTGGCCGAGGCGACCGCGCGCCAGGAGGTCGTCGTCCAGGAGACCCGCGCCGCCGAGCTCGAGGCGGACTTGGCCGAGCAACGCCTGCAGTCCCAGGTCCGCAAGCCCGCGGACGCGAAGGCGTACGACACCCGTACGTCGGCGGACGCCGCCCGTGACGCCTCGATCGCGAAAGCCCAGGCCGAGGCGAAGGAGACCGAGCTGCGAGCCATGGCCGACGCGACCCGCGTCAAGACGGCCGCCGAGGCCGAGGCCCAGTCGACCAAGGCCCGCGCCGAGGCGAGTGCCGCCGCGACCAGGGCCACCGGTGAGGCCGAAGCGGCCTCGGCGAAGGCGCGTGGTCTCGCGGAGGCCGAGGCCGCCAGGGCGAAGGGTCTGGCCGAGGCGGAGTCCGCCAAGGCGAAGGGCCTCGCGGAGGCGGACGCGATCAAGGCGAGGGCGCTGGCGCTCGCCGAGAACACCGAAGCCGTCGTCGCGCAGCAGCTGGCCGAGAGGTGGCCGGAGATCGTCGCGGCGGGCGCCCAGGCGTTCGGCAACGTCGACCACATGGTCGTGCTGAACGGCGCGGACGGCCTGTCCGACATGTTCGCCAAGGCGCTCTCGCTTGGCGGCACCGGCCTCGGGCTGGCCAGGCAGCTGATGGACTCGATGGGCAAGCCCGCGAGCTCCCCGGCCGCCGAGCCGGTCAAACTCGAGGACAAGCTCCCGAAGAACGGCGACTTCTCGAAGCTCGACTGACGATGCTCGCGACTCGTCGACGAGTCGTGGTCTCTCAGTCGCTGAGAGACCACAACTCGTCGACGAGTTGTGCGCGTGGCGTACAGCTCGCGCGCAGGCGCTACGCAAGGCTTAGGCCAGCAGCGGGAATGTGGCCGGAATTCTCGGGGCAGAGGGCCGCCGGTTCGGTAGCCTGTGCGCCATGGTGGTGCTGAACTGCGCGGACGGGCGATGAGCTTCTTCACCGACGTCCCCCGTGAACGACCCCTGTTCCCCGTGCCGGAGCAGGAACTGTTCGCCTACAACGGGCGCGGCTGGACCGAGGCTCCCCGTGAGTACATCGTCCCGGCGATCCTGCCGTGGGCGGTCCCGCTGGGGCGCTCGGAACGGACCGTGGTCGCGTTGCGGACCGCCGAGGTCTGGCCGGAGGCGGTGACGCTGCGGCTCTCGGTGTACTCGCGCGACAGCCTGCTCGACGAGCCCGGCGAGGGGCTCATCGACCACCGCCGGGTGCCCGACTACAACGCCTTGCTGGTCGGAGTGCTCTTCGCCGACGGGACCCGGGCCAGCTCGGAGACCATTTCGGTGCCGTCGGCGGCCCAGCCGGGCGGCCCGGTGCTGCGCGCCAAGGGTCTCGGCGGGACGCAGTTCCAGGTCGAGCACGAGATCTTCCTCTGGCCGCTGCCGCCGGAGGGGCCGCTGACAGTGATCGTCCAGTGGCTGCATCGCGGCATCGCCGAGACGCACACCGAGCTGGACGGCGCGGCGATCCGGGCGGCCGCCAAGGACGCCGGCGAGATCTGGCCGGGCCTGCCGAAGCGCCAGACCCACGGCCTCCCGGTGCGGCGCGTCGGCAAGCAGGTGGCCATCACCCCCGAATGGGGCCCGCCCCTGCCCGTGCGCGGCCGGTCCCCCAAGGCCGAATAGGCGCGCGAGTGTGACGGACTCGTTCGGGTGACCGTGTCGGCAGTTTGCCTCGACGAAACACGGTGACCACCCGCTCGTCATGTCAGGCTGGTGTGGTGGGGCTCTTCTCCCCTTTCGACGCACAGAGCCGTGCAGTCCCCAAGACCCGGACCGCAGCACGCGCCGCCCGCACCAGGAAGGTCGAAGATGGCCGGTATTCCCCTCAGCGCCCTCGATGTCGCTTTCCTTTGCCTGGAAAGCGAAACCGCCCCAATGCACATGGGCGCGGTGGTCACCTTCCGTCCCCGCGGCGACGTCGACCCCCGGCAGCTGACCAGGCTGCTCGCCGAACGCGCGGCGAGGATCCCGAAACTGCGGCAGCGAGTCAAGGCCGCGCTGTTCCCCCCGGGCTCGGCGAACTGGTCCGAGGACCCGGATTTCCTTGCCGCGAACCACATCCACCACCACCGGGTGAGCGGACTGTACGAACCGGACCCCTTGAGCGCCTACGCCTCGCGCTGGATCGCGCGGCCGCTCAACACCAGGAAACCCTTGTGGGACCTGCATCTCGTGACCGGCCTGCCCGGCGGAGAGTTCGCCCTGCTGCTGAAACTGCACCACGCGCTCACCGACGGCGCGGGCGCGTACGCCATCGCAGCGGGCTTGCTCGACGACGTCACGGCGGCGGAACGCCCGAAGGCCGCCGCCGGAACCTCGCCGCGTTCGCCGGTGGACGCGGTGAAGGACACCTGGAACCAGGCCGGTGAAGCGGCTGGGATCGCGTCGTCGGTGGTCCGGGCCGCCCGCACCCCGGTCTCCCCGCTTTCGGCACCCGCCTCGGCCGAACGAAAGCTCGGGTTCGCCAGGGTCGGCATGGCCGACATCCGCCGGATCCGCCGTTCGCACGGCGGGACCACGAACGACGTCATCCTCGCCGTCCTGGCCGGCGCGCTGCGGGGCTGGATGGTCAACCGGGGCCAGCGCGCCGACGGCCGGACGCTGCGCGCGCTCATCCCGGTCAGCGTGCGCGGCCGGGCGAAGGAGCAGCTCGGGGGCAACAAACTGTCGGGCTACCTGTGCGATCTGCCGGTCGGCACGGAGGACCCGGTGGAGCGGCTGCGCCAGGTCCGCCAGGAGATGAACCGCAACAAGGCGGCGGGGCCGGGCCGGGGCGCGGGCGCGTTCCCGCTGCTCGCCGACCGGCTGCCCTCGGTGCTGCACCGGCTCGGCGGCAAGGCCACCGGGCTGGCGGCGCCGCTGCTGTTCGATCTGGTGGTGACCACCGTGCCGGTCCCCGGCGCCAGGCTGAGCCTGGACGGCGCGCGGCTGACGTCGGTCTTCCCGTTCGTCCCGCTCGCACCGCGCCAGGCCGTCGGCATCGCCGTCGCCGTGCACCGCGACTCCGTCCATATCGGACTGCAGGTGAACGGCGAAGCCGCGGGGGACATCGGTTCCCTGCACGACGCGGTCCTCAAGTCCGCCGCCGAGCTCTACTCGGCCGCCGACTGACCCAAGGCCAGCTGAAGGTCGCCTTTGCTGCGTTCAACGCACCAAGGGCGACCTTCAGCTGGCCTGACGCACCAAGGGCGACCTTCAGCCGCGCAGCATTTCGGCGACCAGGAACGCCAGTTCCAGGGACTGCTGGGTGTTCAGGCGCGGGTCGCAGGCGGTCTCGTACCGGCCGGACAGGTCGATGTCGGAGATCTCCTGTGCGCCGCCGAGGCATTCGGTGACGTCCTCGCCGGTCAGCTCGACGTGGATGCCGCCGGGGTAGCTGCCGATCTTGCGGTGCACCTCGAAGAAGCCCTGGACCTCGTCCACGATGCGGTCGAAGTGGCGGGTCTTGTAGCCGGTCGACGACTCGTGCGTGTTGCCGTGCATCGGGTCGCACTGCCAGATGACCTTGTGCCCGGACTCCTCGACCTTCTCCACGATGGCGGGCAGCACCTCGCGGACCTTGCCGTTGCCCATCCGCGCGATCAGCGTGAGCCTGCCTGGCTCGTTGCGCGGGTCGAGCCGCTCGACGTACTCGAGCGCCTGCTCCGGCGTCGTGGTCGGGCCGATCTTGAGCCCGATCGGGTTGGCCAGCAGCTCGGCGAACGCGATGTGCGCGCCGTCGAGCTGGCGGGTGCGCTCGCCGACCCACAGGAAGTGCGAGGAGAGGTTGTAGAGCTTCGGGTTGGTCGAGTCGGCGTTGTCCATGCGCAGCATGGAGCGCTCGTAGTCGAGCAGCAGCGCCTCGTGGCTGGCAAAGATCTCGGTGGACTCCAGCGAGGAGTCGGTGACACCGCAGGCGGCCATGAACCGCAGCCCGCGGTCGATCTCCGCGGCCAGCGCCTCGTACCGCTCGCCGGCGGGCGAGGTCAGCACGAAGTCCTTGTTCCAGTCGTGCACCTGGGTGAGCCCGGCCATCCCGGCGCCGGTCAGCGCGCGGACGAGGTTCATCGCGGCGCCCGCGTTCGCGTAGGCGCGGATCATCCGGCCGGGGTCCGGCACCCGCAGCTCCGGCTTGGCGACCAGGGAGTTGATGATGTCGCCGCGGTACACCGGCAGGCCGAGCGCGTCGGTGCCCGAGGAGCGCGGCTTCGCGTACTGGCCGGCGATGCGGCCGACCTTCACCACCGGCAGGCTCGCGCCGTAGGTGAGCACCACGGCCATCTGCAGCAGCGCGCGCAGGTTGGCGCGGATGTGCGGCTCGGTGTTGGACTCGAACGTCTCGGCGCAGTCACCGCCCTGCAGCAGGAACGCCTCGCCACGCGCGACCATGGCCAGCCGCTGCTGCAGCCGGTCGATCTCGTTGGGCACGGTGATCGGGGGGACGCTCTCCAGCAGCGCGCGCACCCGCTGGGTGAGTGCCGGGTCGGGCCACTCGGGCTGCTGGGCCGCCGGGCGCGAAAGCGCGTCGTCGAGCCGGTGCCGCAGTTCCGGCGGCAGCGGGGGCAGTTCGGGGAGCGTGTCTACGGGAACGTCCACTGTCCAGTTCACCCGTCCAGGATAGGCGGGCCCGCTCGACCCGGAGGAGTGCGGTCACCGGACCGCAGGGCAACCGGCTTCGGCCGGTGACGGGCGCCACCGGTGACAGAGAAGTGACAGCCGATTCCGTATCCTGGGAAAATTATGACAATTTGTCACTAAATTATCGATCTTGGCTCTACTATTTGTCTGGAGAAATCCAGCACGCCACGCTGTGTAGGTGGCGGAATGAGGCTAGGTTCTGGGGCTTAGCAGCCTTGCCATTCAGGAGCGTGAACACCGGTGTCCGATCATCTTCCGGAAGACCCTGTCCAGGCGGTGCGCACCGCGCCCCGCAAGGGCCGTCCGCCGATCCTGGACCGCACCGGCATCACCGAGGCCGCCATCGCGATCGGCTTCGAAGAGCTCAGCATGTCGCGGGTGGCCGCCGTGCTCAAGGTGCGGCATTCCGCACTGTACCGCTACTTTCCGTCACGGGACCTGCTCGTGGCCGCGGCGATCGACCGCATCGCCGCGGGCGTCGATTGGCCGGAACCGGTGACCGCGGAGCAGTTCCGGCCGCGGCTGCACGCGACGTTCCACACATTGTGGACAGTGCTCGGCGCGCACCCGGGTCTCGCCAAGGAAACCAGTGCCGCGCGGTTCAGCACCAACAAACTGCTGAGCCGGTTCGACGTCCTGCCACTGGAACTGGTCGAGATCGGTTTCGGCCCGACGGACGCGTTGTACGCGGTGTACAGCACCCTGCATTTCACCCTGGGCAGCGCGATCATGTCCGAGGACGCGAGGACGCTCGGACCCGAAAGCGGCAGCAGGCGGCCGCTCGCCGAGAATTCCGCGGCGTGGACTGACGCGCGGACCCACGACGCGTTCGCCACCATGATCGGCCAGTCCGCCGAATCCTGGTTCGCCACCCAGCTCGACCTCGTTCTCGACGGCGTCTGCGCCCGCCTGCGCTCCTGACCCCGCGCCCAGCCCACAACTCGTCGCCGGTGAAAAAACGGGACGGGCTAGACGACTGCGAGCGGCAGGGCGGTCGGGTGCACCGGGGCGGGCAGGTCCGAGGCGCCGGTGAGGAAGGCGTCGACGGCGTGGGCCACCGAGCGGCCCTCCGCGATCGCCCAGACGACCAGTGAGGCACCGCGATGCGCGTCCCCGCAGACGAAGACGCCGGGCGTCGAGGTCTGCCAGTCCGCGCCACAGGACAACGTGCCGCGCTTGGTCAGGGAAAGGCCGAGCCCGTCGAGCAGCGCCATCTCCTCGACGCCCTCGAACCCGATCGCGAACAGCACCAGGTCGGCGGGCAGCTCCTCGACCTCGTCGTTGACCGGCACGACCTCGCGGCGGCCCGTCGACAGGTCCTTGGTCACCCGCACCCGCTGCAGTTCGACCCCGCGCACGTTCCCTTTCTCGTCACCGACGAACCGCTTCACCGCGACCGCGAACCTCCGCTCGCCCGCCTCCTCGTGCGCGGGATAGGTGCGCAGGAGGTACGGCCAGGTCGGCCACGGCGACCGCTCGTCGTCCCTTGTGGACGGAGGGGTCGGGTACTGGTCCAGCTGGGTCACCGAAAGCGCGCCCTGGCGGGTCGCGGTGCCGTACGAGTCGGCGCCGGTGTCCCCGCCGCCGATGATGATCACGTGCTTGCCCCGCGCGTCGAGCGACGACGGCCCGTCGCCCTCGACCTGCCGGTTGGCGGGCACGAGGTGCTCCATCGCGAGGTGCACACCCGCCAGCTCACGTCCCGGCGTGGTGGTGTCGTCGCGTCCGCGCAGCGCGCCGACGGCCAGTACCACCGCGTCGTAGCGGGCATTCAGCTCGTCCACACTCAGGTCGACACCGACCTCGCAGCCGGTGACGAACTTCGTGCCCTCCTTCTGCAGCTGGGCGAGCCGCCGGTCGAGGACCTTCTTCTCCATCTTGAACTCGGGGATGCCGTAGCGCAGCAGCCCGCCGAGCCGGTCGTCCCGCTCGAAGACGGTGACCTCGTGCCCCGCCCGCGAGAGCTGCTGGGCGGCGGCGAGCCCGGCCGGGCCGGACCCGACCACGGCGACCCGCTGCCCCGAGGACACGGCCGCGATCTGGGGCTGCACGTACCCGGCTTCCCAGGACACGTCGGCGATGGTCTGCTCGACCCGTTTGATGGCCACCGGCCCGCCGGACTCCGGCGAGATCGACAGCACACAACCCGCTTCGCACGGCGCCGGGCACAGCTTCCCGGTGAACTCGGGGAAGTTGTTGGTGGAGTGCAGCCGATCACTCGCCGCCGCCCAGTCGCCGCGGCGCACCAGGTCGTTCCACTCGGGGATCAGGTTGCCCAGCGGGCAGCCCGACCCGCCGGAGTGACAGAACGGGATGCCGCAGTCCATGCACCGCGAAGCCTGCTTGCGCACGGTTTCGTTGCGTGCGACTGAATCGACCTCGGCGTAGACCTCGCCCCAGGAACCGAGACGGTCCTGCGTGGACTTCTTCTCCGGCTCTTCGCGGGCGAACTTCATGAAACCGCCTGCGTCAGCCACGAGCTGCCTCCATGATCGCCTCGTCGACGTCGCGGCCGGCGGCGCGTGCCGCCTTCGCCGCGTCCAGGACCCGCTGGTAGTCCCGGGGCATCACCTTGGTGAACGCCGCCGAGCGCCGGGGCCAGTCGCCGAGCAGCGACGCGGCCACCGCGGAGCGGGTGAAATCGTAGTGCTTCTGCACGGCCTGCTTGAGCCACACCAGGTCCTCGGAACTGGGGGCCTGCAGGTCCACCATGTCGCGGTTGACCTTCTTGCGGTCCAGCTCCAGCACGTAGGCCTGGCCGCCCGACATCCCGGCGGCGAGGTTGCGCCCGGTCTGGCCGAGCACGATCGCGTGGCCGCCGGTCATGTACTCGAAGGCGTGGTCGCCGACGCCCTCGGCGACCACCAGCGCGCCCGAGTTCCGCACGCAGAACCGTTCGCCGACCTGGCCGCGCAGGAACAGTTCGCCGCCGGTGGCACCGTAGGCGATCGTGTTGCCCGCGATGGTCTGCCGCTCCGCCGCGAACTTGGCATCGGGATGCGGGCGGACGATGATCCGGCCGCCGGACAGGCCCTTGCCGACGTAGTCGTTGGCGTCGCCGACCATGTCCAGGGTGATCCCGCGCGGGAGGAACGCGCCCAGCGACTGCCCTGCCGAACCGGTGAGCAGCACGTGGATCGTGTCCTCCGGCAGGCCTTCACCGCCGTAGCGCCGGGTGATCTCGGAGCCGAGCAACGTGCCGACGGTCCGGTTCACGTTGCGCACCGGCAGTTCCAGCCGCACCGGGTGAGCGTCCTCAAGGGACGCTTCGGCGAGCTGGATCAGCGTCCGGTCCAGCGCGTGCTCGAGGCCGTGGTCCTGCCCGCGGGTGCGCCGCCTGGCGCCGCCGTACGGCGTCTCCGTGGGCATGTCGAAGATCGGCCGCAGGTCAAGGCCGGACGACTTCCAGTGCGCGACGGCCTTGTCGGTGTCGAGCACCTCCGCGTGCCCGATGGCCTCGTCCAGGGTCCGGAAACCCAGGTCCGCCAGCGTTTCCCGGACCTCCTGCGCGACGAACCGGAAAAAGTTCACCACGTGCTCGACTTCGCCGGTGTAGCGCTTACGCAGTTCAGGACTCTGCGTGGCGACCCCCACCGGGCAGGTGTCGAGGTGGCACACGCGCATCATGATGCAGCCCGCGACGACCAGCGGCGCCGTCGCGAAGCCGTATTCCTCAGCACCGAGCAGCGCGGCGATGACCACGTCCCGGCCGGTCTTCATCGCGCCGTCGACCTGCACAGTGATGCGATCGCGCAAACCGTTGAGCAGCAACGTCTGCTGGGTCTCGGCGAGGCCGATCTCCCACGGCGTGCCCGCGTGCTTGAGCGAGTTCATCGGCGAGGCGCCGGTGCCGCCGTCGTGGCCCGAGATGAGCACGACGTCGGCGTGTGCCTTGGACACGCCCGCCGCGACCGTGCCGACGCCGAGCGAGGACACCAGCTTCACGTGGATGCGGGCGTTCTCGTTGGTGTTCTTGAGATCGTGGATCAGCTGGGCGAGATCCTCGATCGAGTAGATGTCGTGGTGCGGCGGCGGGGAAATGAGCCCGACCCCCGGCGTGGAGTGCCGGGTCCGCGCGATCCATGGGTACACCTTGTTCGGCGGCAGCTGGCCGCCCTCGCCGGGTTTCGCGCCCTGCGCCATCTTGATCTGAATGTCGTCGGCGTTGACGAGGTATTCGCTCGTCACCCCGAACCGTCCACTTGCGACCTGCTTGATCGCACTGCGACGCTCCGGATCGTACAGCCGCTCCGGATCTTCGCCGCCTTCACCGGTGTTCGACTTGCCGCCGAGCCGGTTCATCGCGATCGCGAGGGTCTGGTGCGCCTCCATCGAGATGGAGCCGTACGACATCGCGCCGGTGTTGAAGCGCTTGAAGATCGCCTCGGCAGGCTCGACCTCGTCGAGCGGGACGGGCTCGCGGTCGGACCGGAAGGCGAACATCCCGCGCAGCGTGCCGCCCTCGCGGTAGAGACGGTGCACTTCGTCGCTGTACTTGCGGTAGACCTCTTCGCGGCCGGTCTTTCCCGCGTGCTGCAACAGGAACACGGTCTCGGGCGTGAACAGATGCAGCTCGCCCTCACGCCGGTACGCGTACTCGCCGCCGGTGTCGAGTCCACGGTGGACGCGGTCGGTCGGGTTGTCCGGGTACGCGCGGCGGTGCCTGACGGCGACCTCCTCGGCCAGCACGTCGAGCCCGACGCCGCCGAGCTTCGAGCTGGTGCCGGTGAAGTACTCGTCGAGCATCTCCTGCGCCAGGCCGAACGACTCGAACACCTGCGCCGCGGTGTACGCGCCGACGGTCGAGATGCCCATCTTGGACATGATCTTGAGGACGCCCTTGACCAGCGCCTGGACGTAGTTGCGGATCGCCTTCGCCGGTTCGATGCCGGTGATCGCGCCGGTGGCGATCTGGTCCTCGATGGTCTCGAAGGCGAGGTACGGGTTCACCGCGGCGGCGCCGTAACCGAGCAGCACCGCGATGTGGTGCACCTCGCGGGCGTCACCGCTCTCGACGACCAGCGCGACGCGCAGCCTTTCCTTGGTGCGCACCAGATGGTGGTGCACCGAGGAGACCAGCAGCAGCGACGGGATCGGCGCCATCCGGTGGTCGGAGTCCCGATCGGACAGCACCAGCGTGCGGGCGCCCGACGCGATGGCCTCCGACGCCTCGCGGCGGACCCGCTCGATCGCGCTCGCCAGCGCGTCCGCGCCGCCGTCCACTTCGTACAGTCCGGAAAGGACACTGCAGGAGAAGCCGGGGAGGTCGCCGTCGTCGTTGATGTGGATGAGCTTCGCGAGCTCGTCGTTGTCGATCACCGGGTACGGCAGCTGCACGTGACGACACGACGCCGGGCCGGGCGCGAGCAAGTTGCGCTCGGGACCCATGATGCGGCTCATCGAGGTGACGAGCTCTTCGCGGATCGCGTCCAGCGGCGGGTTGGTGACCTGCGCGAAGCCCTGCTTGAAGTACTCGTAGAGCAGCCGGGATCGCTGGGACAGCACGGCGGGCGGGGTGTCGGTGCCCATCGAACCGAGCGGCTCGCCACCTTTCTCGGCCATCGGCGCGAGCAGGATCTTGAGCTCTTCGTCGGTGTAGCCGAAGGAAAGCTGGCGGCGCAGCACCGAGTCGTGGCTCTGCACGATGTGGTCGCGGTCGGGCAGGTCGGCGATCTGCAGGAGACCGGCGTGCAGCCAGCCCTCGTACGGCAGTTTCTTGCCCAGCGCGGACTTGACCTCTTCGTCGTCCACGATCCGGCCCGCGACGGTGTCCACCAGGAACATCCGGCCCGGCTTCAGCCTGCCCTTGGCGACGACGTCCTGCGGCGCGACGTCGAGGACACCGGCCTCGCTGGCCAGCACGACGCGGCCGTCCGCGGTCTGCCACCAGCGGGCGGGACGCAGGCCGTTGCGGTCGAGCACCGCGCCGACGAGCGTGCCGTCGGTGAAGGTGACACAGGCCGGCCCGTCCCAGGGCTCCATCAGGCTCGCGTGGTACTGGTAGAACGCCCGGAGTTCAGACGTCATGGTGGCTGAAGTCTGATTCCCGTCTCCGACGGGGGTGTTCTCCCACGCCTCCGGGATCATCATCAGCACCGCGTGCGGCAGCGAGCGGCCGCCCAGGTGCAGCAGCTCGAGGACCTCGTCGAACGAGGCCGAGTCCGAGGCATCCGGGGAACAGATCGGGTAGAGCCTGCTCAGGTCGCCGCCGAACAGGTCCGATTCCAGCAGCGCCTCGCGGGCGCGCATCCGGTTGCGGTTGCCGCGGATCGTGTTGATCTCGCCGTTGTGCGCGACGAACCGGAACGGGTGCGCCAGCGGCCACGACGGGAAGGTGTTGGTGGAGAAGCGGGAGTGGACCAGCGCGATGGCGCTGGCGAGGCGCGGGTCCCGCAGGTCGGCGAAGAACAGCGGCAGCTGCCCCGGCGTGACCATGCCTTTGTAGACGATCGTGCGTGCTGACAGCGAAGGGAAGTACGTGCCGCAGCCCGCTGTCGAGCTCTCGTGCTCGACCCGCTTGCGGAGGCAGAAGGCCAGCCTGTCGAGCTCCAGCCCGGCCGGGCGGTCACCGGCGGCGTCGGCTTTCGCGGCGACGAACAGCATGGCGAAGTGGGGCATCACCGAGCGGGCGGTGGGGCCGACATCGGCGGCGTCCGCGTCGACGGGGACCGCGCGCCAGCCGAGAACGTCGAGGCTCTCCTCTTCCGCGATCCGCTCGATCAGCTCGACGGCCTTGCCACGCTCTTCTTCGTTGAAGGGCAGGAAAGCGATGCCGGCCGCGTAGTGGTGGTGCCCGTCCTTGCCTGGCTCGGGCAGTGCGAAGTCCGTGTCCTCGCGGAGCAGTTCGTCGGGCAACTGCAGGAGGATTCCGGCGCCGTCGCCGCTGGTGGGTTCGGCGCCCGCGGCGCCGCGGTGGTCGAGGTTCGTCAGCGCTGTCAGGCCGTCGGTGACGATGCCGTGGGAACGACGCCCGCGGATGTCGGCCACCATGGCCACGCCGCAGGAGTCCTGTTCGGTCTCCGGATCGTAAAGTCCCTGTTTGCCTGGAGTGGCGGAGAAGATCATGAAGGGACCCCCTTCGTCGTCGTCGTGCTCAGTGGCCGGTGACCCGGCCAGGGGATGCGCACGGGACGACGATGGCCCGTTCGTTAGCGCGACTTTAACACCTGGGAAACATGCCAGCATCCGCTCAGTGCTGCCCGAAGCTGATCGAAAGGTAACGATCTGGATGAGCGGAACGACAGAGTTCCTGATGGGGTCACATTAGTTCGCTCTGCTAAGTATACGCGGCGAACCGATCCGTCAAGTCTGGGTGCGCCGGTCGAAGATACCCATCCCGGCGCCCGCGCGCAGCGTGGGACCGGCGGAAATCACACTGACCGGGTGTAGCCGGGGTTTCACCTTGCGCACTTTCCCGATCTCGCCACCAACGGTGATCAGTTGGTGTCATAGTGTCCGCACGCGGGAGCACCCGCGATGGGTGGAACAGGCGACGAGGGGGACCTATGGCCGATCTCGAGACGAGTCCGGCGGCCTTGACGGCGTACGCGCAGAACCTGGACGGGCTGCACGGCGCCATCGACAAGATCAACGAGTACATGCGCACCCAGGGCTGTGACACCTCGGGGTTCACCGGGCTGTTCGTGGTGCTGCGCCCGGTGGTCGACATGGTCGGCTCACTGTACGACGAGACGCTGAAGTTCGGGCACAACAGGCTGAACTCGATGAGCGCCGGCATCAAAGCCGCCTCCGAGCACTACGCCACCGTCGACGCCACCGCGGCGAAGCGGCTGGCGGACCTGATGCGCGAGCTCGACGAACCGTCCGGGATGCCGACCGGGGTGGCGCCGCCGGGCATCGGCGGCTCACGTTCGCAGTCGGAACCGGTCTACTGAACTTCACGAGGGGGAACACATGAGTGCGCCGATTACGCTGTCCGACGGCAGCGAGATCGTCGAGCTGCTCGAGCCACCGGAGCTGGACAGCGCCGAGGACATCCAGGACCTGATCAACGACGCGGGCGTCGAGGTCATGGCGGTCGACTGGGTGTTCCAGCAGATCGCCGGGCGGAGCCTGGTCGAGGCCGTGATCATGCCGATCACCGGCGACTTCACCAAGATCGCGGGCAACGCCGAGGCCTGGCGGACCATCGCCGAGGCGATGAAGCAGTTCGGCAAGACGATGACGGAGAACGCGAGCGCCGTCGGCGAGCAGTGGACGGGTGCCGCGTCGCTCGCCCACGAGGCCTATGTGGACATCGGCTGGCGCGCCGGGCTCGCGGCAGAGGCCGGGATCGCCACCGCGATCGCCAAGGGCTTCGACGCGCTTTCCGACGCTTCCAAGAAGCTGGCCGCGAAAGCACTGGACCTGCTGAAGAAGCTCGTCGACAAGCTGATCGAAATCGCCGTCAAGGCCTGCATCCCGGTGGCGGGCTGGGCGCTCGAGGCGACGACCATCCTCGACGCCATCGAGATCTTCAACATGATCCTCGAGATCATCGAGATGATCAAGGACATCATCGAGAAGGTCGGCGACCTGTGGGACTCGGTTAAGGACATCGGTTCGCAGCTGGCGAAGATCAAGGACGTCAAGGGACTCGGTGACCTGACGAAGATCGTCACCGACGTCGCGGGGGACGTCAAGGACATCAAGGGCGACGTCAAGGGGATCAAGGACAAGGCCAAGGAGATCGGCACCACCGCCGCCGAATCCGGGCACGACAAGAAGGACAGCGGTTCCTCCTCACACGAGAAGAGCCACAGCGACTCGTCCTCCCACGAGAAGCCCGCTTCGCACGAGAAGCCGGACAGCGGCCCGCCCGCGCACGAGCCGCCTGCCACCCACGACAAGCCCAAGACGCACCGGTCGCGATCCGGCCGCATCTCCGGCCACATCTAGGAGCACCACCATGAACGAGGATGCCTGGAAGACCCCCGAGGTCCGCGAGGCCGAGTCCTCTTTGGACCGTTCGCTGACCAAATCGCGGGAACTGCTCAAGAAGCTGGACAAGGTCAAGCTCCGTCCCGCGGATCTGCGCGCGTCGGGCGAGCAGGTCGCCGCGCTCGAGAACGCCGCCAAACGGCCGGACGCGCCCGCGGAGATGCGGCTGCTCAAGCGCAAGGTCGACGCCGGGGAACTGTCCTGGAAGGACGTGGCCGAGGGACGGGCCTTCGCCGATCCCGACTTCCGGCAGCTGGCCGCGACCAAGCTCGGCCCGGCGCGTGAGGCCTACCAGGACTTCGAAGAAGGCGCGACGCTCGACGACGTCATCGAAGCGGGCGGCGGTTCGACGGGCCCGCTCAGCGACTCGTCGAGCTCCGCGCCGCCCGCGGCTCCCCTGCCGCCGACTCCCCCGCCGCCCATTCCCCCGGCACCCGAGCCGCCCGAGGATCCGCCCCCGCCCGCCCGGCACCGCCGCGACGAGGTCGACGACGACGCCTTCACCGACCCGCTCGCCACGACCGACAAGGACGACACACCACCGCCCCCGCCGCGGAGCAAGCCCGAACCGAACCAGCGCGGCTCAGGCCCCGCCGACGATGACGACTACTTCGGCAACGGCCAATGGCGCGGCTGACCTGACCCCGCCCGTCCCTGGGTGAAACGACCGCACGTCGAAACCCGCGACTCGTCGACGAGTCGCGGGTTTCGAGGTGTTTGGCGCGTGACTGAGGGTCAGGAGGCCGGGGCGTCGGGCTTGGGCTCGTCGCTCGCGGTGGCTTTGTCGACCGCGGTGTCGCGGACCGTGTCCGGCGCCGCGCCGACCTCGGCGTGTGTTTCCGCGCTCTCGGGCTCAGCCTCGGTGGCGTCGGCCGGGGCAACATCGGCAGAGACAGGCTCGGCCTCGAAATCCTTGCCGCGCAAGGTTTCCGGCGCTTCGCGCGGGCCGCGGTTGCGGGTCAGTACGAAGGCGATGACAGCGCCGAGGAACACCAGGATCGAGGTCCAGACGTTCACCCGCAGGCCCAGGATGTGGTTCGCGTCGTCGGTCCGCATCAGCTCGATCCAGAACCGGCCCGCGGTGTAGCCCGCGACGTAGAGCGCGAACACACGGCCGTGCCCGAGCTTGAACTTCCGGTCCGCCCAGACCACCAGCGCCGCGACGGCGAAGTTCCACAGGAGCTCGTAGAGGAAGGTCGGGTGCACGGGGCTGTTCGGCAGCGGGATGTGCCCGGTGGCGACGCCGTTGAGCAGGTTGTTCGGGTCATCGGGGTTGAAGCGCTGGTAGATCTCCAGCCCCCACGGCAGGTCGGTGTGCGCGCCGTAGAGCTCCTGGTTGAAGTAGTTGCCGAGACGGCCGATACCCTGCGCCACCACGATGCCGGGGGCGAGCGTGTCCGCCATCGCGGGCAGCGGGATGCCCTTGCGGCGGCACGCGATCAGCGCGCCCACCCCGCCCAGCGCGATCGCGCCCCAGATGCCGAGGCCACCGTCCCAGATCTTCAGCGCGTCCAGCGGGTTCTTGCCGGGGCCGAAGTAGAGCTGGTTGTCGGTGATGACGTGGTAGAGCCGCCCGCCGACCAGGCCGAACGGCACCGCGAACACAGCGACGTCGACGACGGTGCCCTTGGTACCGCCGCGGGCGACCCAGCGGCGCTCACCCCACCAGAGCGCGACGATGATGCCGGCGATGATGCACAGCGCGTAGGCCCGGATCGGGATGAACCCGAGGTGCCAGACGCCGCGGTCAGGGCTGGGGATGGTCGCGAGGAAGGCGGCCGACGCGGAATACACGCCGCCACCGTAGCGCGTCCGCGGCCCGGCCCGGCGAGGAGCCGCCGCAGACGGTCCTGAGGCCGGGTTCGCGGTCCCCCTCCAGTGGTCCGGCGCCGCTTCGGTGGTCATCGCACTGCGACGGTCCGGAGTACATGCAAGGCTTCGCATATGAGCATTCCTGTAACCGGCTACGCCCACGTTCGCCTCACCGTGACCGACATCGCCCGCTCACGGGAGTTCTACGACTCGGTCTTCGGCTTCGACGTGGCCTTCGAGGTGCCGGACGACGCCGACGACGCCACCAGGGAGCAGCTCGCCTTCCTCTTCGGCGGCGTGATCTACCAGGTGCCGGGCGGCCTGTTCGGCCTCCGCCCGGTCGCCTCGCCGCGCGACGGCTTCAACGAGGACCGGACCGGGCTCGACCACCTCAGCTTCTCCGTCGCCTCCCGCGCCGACCTCGACCAGGCGGCGGGGCGGCTCGACGAGCTGGGCGTCGGGCACGAGCCGGTGAAGGACATCGGCGCCGGGTTCCTGCTGGAGTTCCGGGACCCGGACAACATCGCGCTGGAACTGTTCGCGCCCGCTTCCTGACGGCCCACCGCGTGATCGAGCCGTGCGGGAGGACAAGCTGGGCTAGGACTCCATGGCGGCCAGGTAGCCCGCGATCAGGGCGTTCGCGACCAGCCCGACGGCGGTGTCCTGGGGCAGGAACCGCTCGTCGTGCAGGCTCGGCGCGCCCGCGGAGTCGCCGAGGCCGACGAACATCATCAGGCCCCTGGTCGCGCCGCAGTAGTGCGCGAAGTCGTCGGCGCCGAACGAGCGAAACTCGGTGTCGACGTCGATCCGGGGGGTGCGCGCCAGCCAGGCCTGCGCGCGGGTCGCGAGGCCGGGATCGTTGTGCAGCACCGGTTCGCACGGGCTGATCCGCAGTTCGGCGGTGCAGCCGTGTGCCTTCGCGGTGCCCTGGACGATCTCGGCGAGCGCGTCGAGGGCGACGTCCCGGTCGGCGGCGCGCATGAGCCGCAGCGAGCCGAACGCGCTCGCGTGGTTCGGCACGACGTTGGCCGCGGCCCCGGCCTGGATCCGCCCGATCGAGCACACCGCGCCGAAGATCGGGTCGATCCGGCGGCTGGCGAGCTGCTGGAGGCTGACCACGACCTGGCTCAGCGCGAGGATCGGATCACGCAGCAGATGCGGGTAACCGGCGTGCCCGCCCTGGCCGTGCACGATCACCTCGAACTCGTCGGTGGACGCGTTGACCGGGCCGGGCGCGGCCGAGACCACGCCCTGGGTCAGCCGCGGCTGGACGTGCGCGCCGATGACGGCGTCGACGTCGTGCTCGGCGAGCACCCCGGACCCGACGACGTCGAACGCGCCGGACGGCGAAGTCTCCTCACGTGGCTGCAACAGCGCGAGGATCGGCTTGGGCACGCCGATCTCCACCGCCGACCGGCACACCGCGACCAGCGCCGCGAGGTGCACGTCGTGCCCGCAGGCGTGCATCAGGTCCGACTGCGACGCCCACGCCACCCCGGTGCGCTCGGTCACCGGCAGCGCGTCCAGCTCGGACCGCAGCGCGACAGCGGGCCCGCCCGCGGACCCTGGCAGCAGCACCGCGCGCCCGGTCTTGGCCACCTGGACGCCTTCGCCCGCGCCCAGCGCCTCGACGACCAACGCCGCGGTGTCCTCCTCGTCGCCAGAGGCCCGCGGGTCGGCGTGCGCCCGGTGCCGCAGCTCGATCGCCGCCGGGAGTTCGGTGGCCATCGCCCGCCGCCAGTCCTGCCACAACGCTTCCGTCACCGAACCTCCAGCCGGTAGACGCGCTCGGCGTTCTCGTGCCCGGCCAGTGCCGCGAGCCGCTGAGCGTCCACTTCGGACATTACGTCCCCGGCAAGCGCGGCGCTGAGAAAGTCCGAAAGCCCCTGGCGGAACAGCGTGCTCCCCAGGTGGTAGAGCTCGGCGAGGCCGAACGCGTCGGTGGAGAACAGCAGCTTCCCGAACGGCACGATCTCGAGGGTCTCGGCGAGGATCGCGGGCGCGCGGTGCCCGGCGTTGTGCGTGGCGAGGCCGACGTCGACGAACACGTGCTCGAAGACCTGCGCCAGGTACGCCGCGTTGCGGTGGAAGGGATAGTTGTGCAGCAGCAGGATCGGCACCCCGCTCGCGCGCGTCGCCCGCAGCAGGCCGGTCAGCAGCAGCGGGTCGCAGCGGTGCAGGTCGACGTCGGAATCGCCGAACCCGACGTGGAACTGGACCGGCAGTCCCAGGTCGATCCCGGTCCACACCAGGAAACGGTGCAGCACCTCGTCCGCCAGCCGCACCGGGTCCCCCCGCCCGGCCCGCGCCAGCCAGCGCCCGGCGGCGTCGGCGACCGCACGCTCCGACGGCCGCTCACCGGACAGCTCCAGCCCGACCCGGTAGGCCGCGATCGACTTGAACCCGACCGCGGTCGCGGCCCGCTTCGCCAGCTCCCCGGCGAAGTCCGCGGCGAACCCGGCCGCGGTGGTCCCGGCCCGCAGGACGTCCTCGGCCACGAGCTCGAGCCGGACGACGTCGTGCGCCCGCGCCCCCGCCAGCTCGGCGAACTCGCCGGTGCCGGTCAGCGACTCGGGCAGGAAACCGCCGTCGAGCAGGAAGTCCGAGGTGCCGGTCCCCCGCAGGAAACGCCGGTTTACCTCGGCGGCACCCAGCTCGGCACGCCGCGCCAAATACTCGCCGACCGGCGCGTGGGCGGGCAGGTCCAACACCGGCGCGCATCGTTTGCGGACAGCGAGGCCGATCAGCGAGTCGAAGAGACTGGTGCCGAGCGGCGAGACGGTGTCGGCCTCGGTGAGCATCACCTCGAACCCGGCCCGGTCCACCTCCCTGGTCACCACCCCGTGGCAGTGGTGATCGACCAGCCGCAGATCGGCCACGAACGGCAGCAACGTCATGCATCCTCCCTCTTCGGCGCCCGGTCCCTGAAGGCCACCTTCACGGCGTTTTACGCTGTGAAGGTGGCCTTCAGGGACCACTGAATCCGGTTGGCTGTCAGGTGTTCTCGCTTGCCGGTGACAGTCGCTCACCCACCCGGCGAGCGTAGGCGGGGACGGCGAAGACGAACGCCACCGCCAGCAGCAGGACCACCGCCGCCACCACCGGGAACCACCGCGCCGGGCCGGAATCCGGGTAGGGGATCACGTTGACGTACACCGTGTAGCCGAGCAGCGCGAGCGCGCCGAGCGGGAACACCAGCTGCCACCTCGGGACGGCCATCCGGCGGCGGACGAACACCAGCCGGATCGCCCCGATCGTGGTGAGCAGGTAGATCACCAGCAGGATCAGCGTCCCGACGGCACCGGCCCAGGCGAACGTGTCGACCGCCGCGGCCCCGAAGAACACCGCGCAGACCACGATGACCAGTGCGGCCAGCACGGCCACCACGGTCGGGGCGCCCTGCGCGGAGGTCTTGCCGATGCCACGCTCCCCCACCGCGTCGCGCCCGAGCGCGAACAGCAGCCGCGAACCGCCCGCAACGCAGGCCAGGCAGCAGCCGAACGCGCTGATCGCCGCGCCGAGGCTGATCACGTCGCCCACCCACGGGCTGACGAACCGGCTGCCCAGGTCGCCGAGCAGCGACGGCGAGTCGTGGAACGCGGCCGCGTCGCCGTTGAAGGCCATCATCTCGATCGCGGTGATCACGACGAAGAACAGGCCGCCGAAGATCGCGGTGCCGAGGATCGCCCGCGGGATGTTGCGCTTCGGCTCGAGCGTCTCCTCACCGAGGGTCGCCGCCGCTTCGAACCCGGCGAACGACAGGAACCCGAACACCGCGCCGAGGAACACCCCGGACAGGCCCGCGTCCGGGGTGAACGTGAAGACGTCGAGGGTGAACCGGCCGCCGCCCGGTGCCGAACCGGACACCAGCCGGACCGTGATCACGACGGTGATCAGCAGGATCAGCGTGATCGTCGCGCCTTCGACGAGCAGCAGCAGGCTCGTCCCGCGCCGGGCGGGCACGACGGCGAGCAGCCACGCGCCGAGCAGCGCGACGCCGGTGAGCACGTACGCGCCCCAGACCGGCGGGTTCGGCCAGATGCCGGTTTGGGTCAGGAACGCGGTGCCCAGGCTGCCCGCCGCGCAGCCGGTGCCGACGGCGTAGAACGTGTACGTGCCGAGCAGGCCGATGCCCGAGACGACCCCGGCGCGCGGGCCGAGTGTCGCCCCGACGAAGGCGTAGACCGAGCCCGCGTGCTGGTAAGTACTGGCAAAGCCGGACGAAGCCGTACGCGACCAGCAGCACACCGACGGCGGAGAGCAGGAACGCGAGCGGGACGGCGCGGCCGGCGGCGGGCGCCGTCTGCTGCGGGTTGATGTTCGCGGCCATGCTGGGGGCCATCAGGGCCACGGACAGCCCGACGGCCTGCCACACGGACAGCGAGCGGCGGAGTCCTGGACGGACTTCGGCGACGTCTGACACGATGCGCACCTCGATTCCTCGAAGTCTTCAGTCAACCTTGCCGGGAGTGTGATGAGCCAGCTCGATCGGGCGGCGCTTTCCGCGCGTGCCGGCCAGCTCGCAGGCGAGCTCGGCGCCCGCGGGGTCGACCTCGTGGCCCTGACCTTTGTGGACAACAGCGGGATAGCGCGGACCAAGGCGGTGCCGCTGGCCCGGTTCGCCGCCGCGGCCGCCTGGGGTGTCGGCGCGTCGAACTCGTTCGACTTCTTCGGCTTCAACGACGAGATCGTACCCGGCGAGCACTCGCTCGGCCCGGTCGGCGACCTGCGGCTGCATCCCGACCTCGACGCGGTCACCGTGCTCGCGGCGCAGCCGGGGTGGGCATGGGCGCCGGTCACGAAGTACGACCAGGAGGGTGCGCCGCACCCGCAGGACCAGCGCGGACTCGCGCTGAAGGCCACGGCCCGGCTGGCGGAGCGCGGGTACACCGCGCTGCTGAGTTTCGAGCTCGAATGGGTGGTCACCGCCGAGGACTCGCCCGACGACCTCGGGGGCGTCCGGGGCCCGGCGTACGGCTTCGCGCGGCTTTCACGGCACGCGGCGTACCTGCGCGCGATCGTGTCCACTTTGGACGCCCAGGGCGTCGGGGTCGAGCAGATCCACCCCGAGTACGCGGCCGGGCAGTTCGAGCTTTCGGTGGCGGCGGCCGATCCGGTGCGCGCGGCCGACGTCGCCGTGCTGGCCCGCGAGACGATCCGGGTGGTCAGCGAGCAGCACGGGCTGCGCGCGTCGTTCACGCCCAAGTTCGCGCCGTCCGGCGTCGGCAACGGCGGACACGTGCACGTGAGCGTGTGGGAGGGCGAACGGAACCTGTTCGCCGGTGGCGACGGGCCGTTCGGGCTGACCTCGGCGGCGGCGGCGTTCGCGGGCGGGATCCTGCGGCGGCTGCCCGCGCTGCTGGCGATCGGGGCGCCGTCGGTGGTCAGCTACCTGCGCCTGGAGCCGCATCACTGGGCCGGGGTCTACCAGGGCTGGGGCCTGGAAAACCGCGAGACGCCGCTGCGGCTGATCCGCGGGGTCGCCGGGAACCGGGACACCGCGGCGAACCTCGAGGTCAAATGCTTCGACCTGACGGCGAACCCGTACCTGGTGGTGGCCGCGCTGCTGGCCGCCGGGCTGGGCGGCGTCGACGAGCGGGCCGGGCTGCCGGAGCCGGTCGACGTCGATCCCGGCGTGCTCACCGAGGCCGAGCGCCAGGCGCGCGGGCTCACCCGGCTGCCACAGAGCCTGACCGAGTCCGTCGTGGCGTTCGAGGCCGACGCAGTGCTCACCGGGGCGTTCGGGGCCGAACTGGCCACGACGCTGATGGAGCTGCGCCGGGCCGAGATCGAGCTGTTCGCCGGGACGAGCGCGAAGGAGATCACCGAGACGATGCGCTGGACCCACTAGGCGCTGTCCTGTGCGTGCCAGGCTTGGCTGAAGTCGCCGGACCGGGTTTATCGTGTCCGGCATGATCCTGGTCCCGCCGCCGGTCCGAGCGGTCGCCGCCGAGCGCGGCCTAGGTACCTGTGAGGCCCGGTTCCGGTTCCGGCCAGGTGCACCCGGAGTATTGGGTTTCACGGGTCTGCTCGTGGTGGCGTTCCTGTCGGTGCGGACCGACCCGACGCAGACGCTGGGGGTCCTGCTGTTCGCCTGGGCCCCGTTCACCCTCGGCTGGGCCTGGTTCACGGCGAAGCGCCTTCGCAGCGGGCTCTACGTGTTCACCGGTGGCCTGATCTACGCGTACGGCGAGAAGATCAAGGCCGCGGTGCCGTGGGCCGACGTCGTCGAGATCGACTACCGCGCCACCCTCTACCTGCTGAACTTCATCCCGTACCGGTCGTCCCGGTACTGCCGGATCTCCCTGCACGGCCGGAGCGAGCTCCTGTTCGACAGCACCTGCGTCAACCTGTCCCGAGCGGTGTTCCTACTGCGTGTGCACACCCGCACCCGCCCCGCCGACGAGCCCTGAACTCGCAACTCGTCGACGAGTTGCGGTCTCGTGGCACCGGACGCCAAGGTCACGGAACGCCTGTCCGATCGCCCTTTTCATCCCGCCGTGACTCGCCTGGTCAGGACTTCAGGGCGGCGGCGACTTCCTTGCGCAGCTGCGGGAGCTTGGCGTACAGGCGCTCACCGGGGCACTCGGTGTTGTAGAAGTCCCGGTGGCCCTTGATCTCCGCGACGTCGATGCCGTACTGGCGGCAGGCGTAAGCGCAGAACACGACCAGCGAGTTCCACTGGGCCGCGGGCGGCTCGACGGTGCTGTAGAGACCTTCGTTCTCGATGCCGATGGCGTTGTCGTTCTGGCCAGGACAGTGCGCGCCGCGGATCATCCGCGTGCCGGACTTCAGGCCGTCGAGGCTGCCGTGGCGCCCTTCGAGCCGGTAGCCGCCGCGGCTGACGGTGAAGTGCTGGCCGGTGTCGGACCAGCCGTTGTTGTCGATGTGGTCGGCCTGGTCGTCGCGGGCGACCTGGAAGGCGTGGGCCAGCGAGTAGTCGGTGCTGTTGGCGCTGGCGATGTGGTGGATGAGGATCCGGTCGGCCTTGTGGTCGAGCGTGACCAGCGGATCCGCGGGCGAGCGGGCGCCCCACTCGGCGCAGCTGTAGATCCGCGGTGCGGTGGCGGCTCCCGCCGTACCCGGCAGGAGCAGGCCCGCGGCGCCCACACCAGTCACCAGCGCGGCGCCACGGAGGAAGGATCGGCGGTCCAGGTGTCCGAGGTCGATATCCATGCGGGCAGCCTGCGCGAATGACGTACAGGATCCGTACAAACACCCCGCGTCAGAGCGCGAAGGTGTACGCCTCTGCCGCGGCAGTGGTTGCCCTACCTTGAGTGAACCGGTTGCACATCGCAGGAGGCGACGATGAACGACACCGAACCGCAGACGGCCGACGGGAAGGTGCTCTGGCACTTCTCGATGTCCCTGGACGGTTTCGTGGCGGGGCCGAACCACGAGATGAACTGGATGACCGGGTTCTCGAGCCGTCCCGGCCTGCTCGACGAGTACCTCCAGACCACGGGCGCCGTGCTGGGCGGCCGAGACGGCTGGGACGTCATGAACGACAGCCGCCCGTACGGCGGCGCCTGGGAGGGGCCGATCTTCGTGCTCACCCACCACCCTGAGGACGCGAAACCCGCCGACGGGGTCACGTTCCTGAACTGCGGGCCCGCCGAGGCGGTGCGGATCGGGCTGGCAGCGGCCGGGGGCAAGAACCTGGAGGTGCTCTCGCCGGACATCGGCCGTCAGCTGCTCGAACTGGGGCTGATCGACGAGATCGACCTGCACCTCGCGCCGATCCTGCTCGGCGACGGCATCCGGCTGTACGACAACCCCGGCGGCTCGCCGATCCGCCTGGACCCGGCTTCGGCCGTCAACGTGCGGTACCGGCCCGTGGTGAGTCCCTGAAGGCCACCATCACGGCGTAAAACGCCGTGATGGTGGCCGTCAGGGGCAATCAAACAGGTCAGGCGGGGGTGACGGCCTTGCGGACGCCCTCGGCGAGCTCGGCGGTCAGCGCGTGGACCGCGTCGACGCCGCTCGCGGCGGCCGTGACCAGTGCCGAGCCGACGATCACCGCGTCGGCGAAACCGGCGACCTCGGCCGCCTGCGCGCCAGAGCGGACGCCGAGACCGACGCCGATCGGCAGGTCGGTGTGCGCGCGGGTGCGGCGGACGAGCTCCTCGGCACCGGCGCCGACGGCGTCACGGGCGCCGGTCACGCCCATCACCGCCGTCGCGTAGACGAAGCCCGACGAGACGGCGACGGTCTTGGCGATGCGCTCCTCCGAGGAGGACGGCGCGACCAGGAAGATCCGGTCGAGACCGTGCTGCTCCGAAGCCGCGATCCACTCGTCGGCCTCGTCCGGGATCAGGTCCGGGGTAATCATCCCGAGCCCGCCGGCGGCCGCGAGGTCGCGCGCGAACGCGTCGACGCCGTAGCGGTGCACCGGGTTCCAGTACGTCATGACCACGGCCTTGCCGCCGCGCGAGGACACCGCCTCGACGACCTCGAACAGCCGCTTCAGCTTGAACCCACCGGCCAGCGCGGACTCGGCCGCCGCCTGGATCGTCGGGCCGTCCATCACCGGGTCGGAGTACGGGACGCCGACCTCGAGCAGATCCGCGCCGCCGTCGACCATGGCGTTGAGCAGGTCTTTCGACCCGTCGACGGTCGGGAATCCGGCGGGCAGGTAGCCGGCCAGGGCCGCACGGCCCTCGGCACGGGTCTGGGAGAAGAGGTCCTGCAGGCCGCTCACTGGTCTTCCTCCACGAGCCCGAAGTACTTCGCCGCGGTGTCCATGTCCTTGTCGCCGCGACCGGAGAGGTTGACCACGATCAGGCCGTCCGGGCCCAGCTCCTTGCCAAGGACCAGGGCCCCGGCCAGGGCGTGGGCCGACTCGATCGCCGGGATGATGCCCTCGGTCCGCGACAGCAGCCGGAGCGCGTCCATCGCCTCGGCGTCGGTGACCGGCCAGTACTCCGCGCGCCCGCTGTCCTTGAGCCACGCGTGCTCGGGACCGACGCCCGGGTAGTCCAGGCCCGCCGAGATCGAGTGCGACTCGACCGTCTGGCCGTCCTCGTCCTGCAGCAGGTACGACATCGCGCCGTGCAGGTTGCCCGGGGTGCCCTTGGTCAGCGTGGCGCCGTGGCGGTTGCCCTCGATGCCCTCGCCGCCCGGCTCCAGGCCGACCAGCCGCACGGACTCGTCGTCGATGAACCCGTGGAAGATGCCGATCGCGTTGGAGCCACCGCCGACGCACGCGGCGACGACGTCGGGCAGGCGCCCGGCCTGCTCCAGGATCTGCGCGCGGGCCTCTTCGCCGATGATCTTGTGGAAGTTCCGCACCATCATCGGGAACGGGTACGGCCCCGCGGCGGTGCCGAACAGGTAGTGCGTGGTGTCGGCGTTGGTCACCCAGTCGCGCAGGGCCTCGTTGATGGCGTCCTTGAGCGTCCGGGAACCGGTCTTCACCGTGATGACCTCGGCGCCGAGCAGCCGCATCCTGGCGACGTTGAGCGACTGGCGCTCGGTGTCGACCTCGCCCATGTAGACGATGCAGTCCAGGTCGAGCAACGCGCACGCGGTGGCCGTGGCCACGCCGTGCTGGCCGGCGCCGGTCTCGGCGATGACCCGCTTCTTGCCCATCCGCTTCGTCAGCAACGCCTGGCCCAGCACGTTGTTGATCTTGTGCGAACCGGTGTGGTTCAGATCCTCGCGCTTGAGGAAGATCCGGGCGCCGCCCGCGTGCTCGGCGAAGCGCTTGGCCTCGGTGAGCAGCGAGGGACGGCCCGCGTAGTCCTTGAGCAGCCGTTTGAACTCCGCGACGAACTCAGGATCCCGGCGGGCCTTCTCGTACTCGGCGGCGACCTCGTCGACTACGCCGATCAGCGCCTCCGGCATGAACCGGCCGCCGTACGGGCCGTAGTAGCCGCGCTCGTCGGGATCGTGCTTGCCGTGGAACTCGTCGAACTGCGTAGTACTCACCTCGACGGCCTCGGGCAGGCGGGATGCGAACCGGCTGTCACCAGCTTGACCAGGGCGCCCTTGGGGTCGCCGGAGGCCACGAGGCCCTCGCCGACCAGCACGGCGTCCGCGCCGTGACCGGCGTAGGACATCAGGTCACCCGGCCCGCGGACCCCGGATTCGGCGATCTTGAACACGTCCATCGGCAGGCCGGGGGCCAGCCGCGAGAACACGTCACGATCGACCTCGAGGTTGTGCAGGTTGCGCGCGTTGACACCGATGACCTGGGCGCCCGCCTCGAGCGCGCGGTCCGCCTCCTCGGCGTTGTGGATCTCGACCAGCGCCGTCATCCCGAGGGACTCGACCCGGTCGAGCAGCGACACCAGCGCGTTCTGCTCCAAGGCCGCGACGATCAGCAGCACCATGTCAGCGCCGTGCAGCCGTGCCTCGTGCACCTGGTACGGGCCGACGATGAAGTCCTTGCGCAGCACCGGAATGCGCACGGCCTCCCGAACCGCGTCCAGGTCGGCGAGGGAACCGCCGAACCGGCGCTGCTCGGTGAGCACACTGATCACCCTGGCGCCGCCGTCGGCGTAGTCCTTGGCCAGCGTGGCGGGGTCGGGAATGTCGGCCAGCTCGCCCTTGGAAGGGCTGCGGCGCTTGACCTCGGCGATGACGCCGATGCCGGACTCCTTGAGAGCCGACATGACGTCGAGGGCGGGCGCGGTCTGGGCCGCGCGCTTCTTCAGCTCGTCGAACGGGAGTGCGGCCTCACGCTCGGCGAGGTCTTCACGCACACCCTCGATGATGTCTTCGAGAACAGTCACCGGGCGTCCTCACCGACTGCCGTGTTCACAGGTTCACTCGCAAGGTCGCTCACAAAAACCTTCCCCTTCCCGCCGAAATGATGCTAACCCGCGGCCGTGCGGACCCAGGTTCCGGGTGTGCGCGTTGCTCCGAATGCCCGAACCGGGCGGCCGCTCAGCGTGCTGTGGTGGGGTCCTCCCCCTCGGAAAGCGCCTCCCATAGCTCGGTGTCCGGGTCGCGGGCGGCCCGCTTCGCCCCGGGCGCCGAATAGCGCGCCCCGAGCTTGGGCATCCGCCCGGCGCCCTTGACGGCTGCCAACCCGCCGACGGCCAGCAGAATTCCCCCGAGCACCGCCAGCCCCCGGCTGAGCAGCAACTGCGTGACCGGGAGGCCGTCCGCGAAACCGCTGATCCTGGCGCCGTCGACACCGGTCCAGACGGCCGCCACCCCGGCCAGCGCGAGCACCGCGCCGAGCACCCGGCGGGGCCAGCCGCCGGTGGCGATCAGCCCGGCTATCCCGGCCAGCGCGAGGATCGCCAGCGGCACGAGCGCCCCGGCCCGATCGGCGCCCTTCACCTGATCGAGGACGACACCGCGGACACCCGCAGTGCGGAACTCGGCGAACCACACGAGCCGCGACGCGCCCCACAGCGCCGCGGAGCCGAGCAGCAGTGCCACCGTGACCATCCACAGTGGACGTCGCGGGTTCGGCTCCTGGGCCGGGGTCTCCTCCGTGTGGTCAGACATGGGTGGAGTCGGCGGCCGGGTCGAGCTCCGCCGCCGGGGCCATCGTCTGCGCGGCGGCGACCGCGGAGAGCACCGTGCGAGCCTTGTTCAGCGACTCGTTGTCCTCGTACTCGCCGACGGAGTCGGCCACCACACCGCCACCGGCCTGCACGTACGCGACGCCGTCGCGCATCAACGCCGTCCGGATCGCGATGGCGGTGTCGGCGTCGCCCGCGAAGTCGAGGTAGCCCACCACGCCGCCGTACAGCGCGCGCCGGGTCGGTTCGAGCTCCTCGATGAGCTGCATGGCGCGCACCTTGGGGGCCCCGGACAGCGTCCCGGCCGGGAAACAGGCGGCGACCGCGTCGAAGGCCGTCTTGTCGTCGGCCAGCTCACCGGTGACCGTGGACACGATGTGCATGACGTGGCTGTAGCGCTCGATCTCGAAGAAGCCGACCACGCGCACGGTGCCGGGCTTGCAGACCTTGCCGAGGTCGTTGCGGCCGAGGTCCACGAGCATCAGGTGCTCGGCGCGTTCCTTCTCGTCGGCCAGCAGGTCCTTGCCCAGCTGGGCGTCCTCTTCGGGGTCCGCACCACGCCACCGGGTGCCCGCGATCGGGTGCGTGGTCGCGCGGCCGTCACGAACGGTGACCAGCGACTCGGGGCTGGAGCCGACGATGTCGAACCCGTCAAGCCGCAGCAGGTACATGTACGGGCTCGGGTTGGACGTGCGCAGCACGCGGTAGACGTCGAGCGCGTCGGCCGCGGTCTCGATCTCGAACCGTTGCGAAGGCACCACCTGGAACGCTTCGCCCGCCTTGATCGCCTCGACGGCCTTGTCGACCGCGGCGCAGTAGTCCTCGGACGAACGACGCCGGACGAACTCGGGCACGGGCCGGTCGAACACCGCCGCGGTGGCCGGGGCAGGCACCTGGAGCTGGGTAGTCATCGCGCTCAGCCGCCGGACGGCGTCGTCGTAGGCGGCGTCGACCCTGTCGACGGAGTCGTCCCAGTTGACCGCGTTCGCGATCAGCGTGATCGTGCCCTCGTGGTGGTCGAAGGCGGCCAGGTCGGTGGCGAGCAGCATGGTCAGCTCGGGGATGTCGATGTCGCGCTCGGCGAGTTCCGGGAGCCGCTCGAGCCAGCGCACGGCGTCGTAGCCGATGTACCCGACCATGCCGCCGGTCAGCGGCGGCAGTCCCGGTAGCGGCTCGGAGTGCAGCGCGGCGACGGTCTCACGCAGCACGTTCAGGGGGTCGCCGTCGCTGGGCAGCCCGGTGGGCGGGGTGCCGGTCCACACGGCTTGGCCGTCACGGACGGTGAGCGCGGCCGGGCTGTGGACGCCGATGAAGGACCATCGGGTCCACGAAGCGCCGTTCTCGGCGGACTCGAACAGGAACGTGCCGGGCCGGTCGGCGGCGAGTTTGCGGTAGATCCCCACCGGCGTTTCGCCGTCGGCGAGGACGCGGCGGACCACGGGGATGACGCGGCGGCCCTCGGCGAGCGCGCGGAATTCCTCGCGCGAGGGACTGACCGAGCCGAGCCCGGCTGAGCTGGCGTGTGAGGCGCTGACCATGTGCCCATTGTGCTTCAACCGCTCGGGCGGCCGCGACCGGCCGTCCCCGTAATTCACTCAACGTTGAATTTGTGGTGGCGGGGGTTCATGATGGGGCGGTGAGTACCGAAGACACTACCGGGAAACGACGCGGCCGCAGGCCGGCAGGCCAGGACACGCGCACGGCGTTGCTCGAGGCCGCGCGGGTGGTGTTCGGGGAATCGGGCTACGACAACGCGACGGTCCGCGCCATCGCCACCCGCGCGGGGGTGGACGCCGCCATGGTCAACCACTGGTTCGGCAGCAAGGAAGGCCTCTTCGCGCAGGCCGTGCTCAAGCTGCCGTTCCAGCCCACCGAGCTGCTCGACACGCTCACCGGCGGCTCCGCGGACGACCTCGGCGAGCGCATCGTGCGCACCTTCCTCACCCGCTGGGACGGCGCGGGCGGCGACGTCTTCCAGGCGCTCATCCGCAGCATCACGGGCCACGAGGAAGCCAGCCACGTGCTGCGGGACTTCTTCGTGCGATTCTTCGGTGAACTGGTCGGTTCGGTCGGCAGCGACCGCATCGAACTGCGCACCACGCTCTGCGCGTCACAACTGGTCGGCATGGGCATGATCCGGTACGTGGCGAAGTTCGAGCCGATGGCCTCGACGGAGGTCGAGACCCTGGTCGCGGTGGTCGGGCCGACCATCCAGCGCTACCTCGGCGGCGACTTGGGCTGACGCTCGGGTTTGACGGGGATCAGGACCCGGGCCCGGACGAACACCACCACGAGCGCGCGCCCGTCACCGCCGACCCAGACGCGCAGCTTCGACGCCTTCACCAGCTTGCGCGGGACGGCGGCCATCGTGGTCCTGAGCGCCACGAAGGACGCGTCGTCGCCGGTGTCGAACCGCACGCGGATCTCGACGGGCTCCCGCTTGTTCCACCGATCGGTCCTGGCCACGCCCCGTCGCCAGCCCGCGCGGCGGATGGCCACCCGGCGGCGCCGCCAGTTCACGACGGCGAGCGTCAGGAAAGGCAACGCGAGCAGGAACAGGAGGATCGAGCCACCGACGACCAGGTTGGGGAACCCCGGCTCGTTGCGCTCACGATCGGTCCGCAGCCGGGCAGGATCGGCGGGGTCGTAGACGACGACCACCGGGTCACCGGTCCGGTAGCCGCCGTCGTAGGTGTCGAGCGTGACGTCCGCGGTGCGCTCGACCCCGCTCGCGCGATAACGGACTTCGATGTACCAGTCGCTCTTGGACGGCTTGTGGACGTCGACGACCGTGCCCGGCACCCGGGTGCCGATCCGCAGCAGCTCCCCGGCCTGCTCGTCCAGCCGGGCCGACAGGGCGGACGCGCCGCCGATACCGAGCAGGCAGAGCAAGATCAGGACGAGATTGCGCGACACCAGCCGCGACGGCAGCCGGGCGAACAGGTCCAGGTCGACCTTCGGGTCGGGACCCGAGACGACGTCGTCCGAGCGGAGCCGCCAGAACCGGATCGGCCGGAACTCGCTCATCTGGCGAGCAGGACCGCGATCAGCGCGAGGGTGCCCGGCAGCACCTGGACGAACAGGATGCGCTTGTTCGCGGTCGCCGCGCCGTAGAGCCCGGCGATGATCACGCAGACCAGGCCGTAGAGCTTGAGCTGGAACCCGCTCGGGTCGGTCGCGATCAGGCCCCACACCAGCGCGGCGGCCAGGAAACCGTTGTAGAGCCCCTGATTCGCCGCCAGCGGGGCGCTCTCCTTCGCGAACTCCTCCGTGGTGCCGAAAGCGGCGCGCGCCCGCGGCGTGGTCCAGAGGAACATCTCGAGCACGACGATGTAGACGTGGATCAGGGCCACGAGCCCGACCAGGATGTTCGCCACGATGGTCACGGGAGGGTTCTCACTTCTCTTGGGCGAGGAGCAGGCGCTCATCGGTGTCGAAACAGCTGTGGGTGCCCGTGTGGCACGCCGGGCCAGTCTGATCCACGCGCAGCAGGACCGTGTCCCCGTCGCAGTCGATCCTGACCTCGCGTACCCGCTGAACGTGCCCGGAAGTCTCTCCCTTGACCCACAACTCCTGGCGGCTGCGCGAAAAGTACGTGCCGCGGCGGGTGGTGAGGGTGAGTTCGAGGGCTTCGTCGTTCATCCAGGCCATCATCAGCACGTCCGAAGTGGCGTGCTCGACCACGACGGCGGCTATCAGGCCGTCCGCGTTGCGCTTGAGCTTCGCCGACAGGGCGGGTTCGAGGCTCATGCCTTCACTCCCAGGACGTGGCGCTTGAGCGGCATCGAGTTGAGCAGCACGAACGAATAGCCGTACGCGAAGAAGGCCAGGCCCGAGGCGACCTTGATGAACCAGAGTTCGGCGCCGAGCAGAATGAACGCGTGCAGCAGGGCGAAGACCACGGTCACGACGAACCCGGCGAGGCGCGAGGACGGCATCTTCAGCGCCAGGCCCGCGACCACCAGCCCGCCGAGGACCAGCGCTGTCACCGGCAGCAGGAAGGTGCGGGTGGACGCGCCGGCGCCGATCACCGGGATGAGCCAGACCAGACCCCAGACCAACGCGATGCCGAGCAGCATCGCGGAGACGATCTTGACCTCGATCGGTGCCTTCCAGGCTTTCGGCATCATCGGACGACCACTCCCCCGGCCCGCAGCGTGGCCTTGACCTCACTGATCTTCAACTGTCCGAAGTGGAACACGCTGGCCGCGAGGACCGCGTCCGCCCCGGCCTCGACCGCGGGCAGGAAGTGTTCGAGCGCGCCCGCGCCGCCGCTGGCGATGACCGGCACGCGCACGGCCTTGCGCACGAGCGTGAGCAGTTCGAGGTCGAAACCGCTCTTGGTGCCGTCCGCGTCCATCGAGTTCAGCAGGATCTCGCCGACCCCGAGCTCCTCGCCGCGCGCGGCCCACTCGACCGCGTCGATCCCGGTGCCGCGACGGCCGCCGTGGGTGGTGACCTCGAAGCCGGACGGCGTGGGCTCGGTGCCTTCCGGCACGCGCCGGGCGTCGACCGAGAGCACGATGCACTGCGCGCCGAACCGCCGGGACGCCTCGCTGAGGAACTCCGGCCGCGCGATGGCGGCGGTGTTGATGCTGACCTTGTCCGCGCCGGTGCGGAGCAGCCTGTTGACGTCCTCGTTCGAGCGGATGCCGCCGCCGACGGTGAGCGGGATGAACACCTGCTCGGCCGTGCGGCGGACCACGTCGAACGTCGTCTCCCGGTTGCCGGAGGACGCCGTGACGTCGAGGAACGTGAGCTCGTCGGCGCCCTCGGCGTCGTAGGCACGTGCCAGCTCGACCGGGTCACCGGCGTCACGCAGGTCGGCGAAGTTGACACCCTTCACCACCCGGCCCGCGTCGACGTCGAGACACGGGATCACCCTCACCGCGACAGACATGCCGCCAGCCTAGTAGCCGGGTCCGACGCTCTCCCGCGCCCCGGTCACCGCGATTGTCCCTGAAGGCCACCATGACGGCGTTTAACGCCGTCATGGTGGCCTTCAGGGACAGTCGAATAGTTGAGGGCGGTTAGGAGGGCACGCCGGGCCGGGGCGGGGAAGGGGAGCCTGGTCCCCATCGCTGTTCTCATCCCGTCGCCCAGCGTGCGGCTGCGGACGGTGGTCTCACGATCACGCATGGCCCGCCGGGTTTCCGTTGCGACACGAAGGATCCACACCAAAGACGCACGGATTGCCGGACGGCACGGAACGCGGGACTACGCTCGGGTGATGGCACAGGCGGGGCGGCGACCGGGGCAGACCGAGACCAGGGAGAAGATCCTGGACGCGGCGCGGCGACGGTTCGCCGAGCTCGGTTACGACGGCGCGACCGTGCGCGGGATCGCCGCCGACGCCGGGGTCAACGCCGCGCTGCTGCACCATTTTTTCGGGACCAAACAACAGCTTTTCACCGCCACGATGAATCTGCCGGTGGATCCGGCGGTGCTCGTCGGCGTCATCCTGGACGGCCCGGAGGAGCTGCTCGGCGAGCGGCTCGTCCGGGCTTTCCTGGGGATCTGGGGCGAGGCGGCGAGCCGGGAGCCGTTCCTGGCGATGATCCGCTCGGCGACCACCAACGAACAGGTCGCGACGATGATGCGGCAGTTCATCGACAAGGCCGTCTTCCAGCAGGTCGCCGCCGCGCGCGGAGTGCCGAAGGTCCGCGTCGCCGGGGTCGGCGCGCAGCTGATCGGCTTCGCGCTGCTGCGGTACGTCATCCGCCTGCCGCCGCTGGTCGAGGCCTCCGACGAGGAGCTCGTCGCGATGCTGGCGCCGGTCGCGCAGTACTACCTGGCACCCGGTTCGTTCACCTGACAGCCATCTGGGCCGGTTAGCTTCCACGAGTGCTTATTGCCCGATTCCTCCCGGTCCCCGTCTCGCCGCCACTCCGCTCGGCGCTGCCCCCGCCGAGGCCGCCTGTCCGCCACTCACCGTCCGCCCGATCGCTCAGACCAGGGCTTTCGTCGACGACGGCGCCGCGTCGCCCGCCAACGCCGACGCGGACGACCCGGCGATCTGGGTGCACCCGCGCCGTCCCGAACAGAGCGTCGTGCTCGGTGCCCTCAAGGAGGGCGGGCTCGCCGCCTTCGACCTGAACGCGCGCCAGCTCGCGCTCCCCCTGCGCCCGGCCCGGACGCCGCGCCGGGGCGGTTCAACAACGTCGACGTGGTCGGCGACCTGGCCGTGGTGAGCGACCGGATCCGCGTCTACCGGATCGACCCGGCGGGCGCGGCGGCGGGTTCGCACGTGCTCACCGACCTCACGGATCCCCTGGCGGGTACCGTTTTCTCCGCGACGGAGTCCGCTGTGGACGATCAGCGCACGGCCTACGGGCTGGCCGCGGGCGTCGACCGGCGGACCGGCACGCGGCTGGTCGTCACGACCCAGCGGCACGAAGCGCGCGTGGCTGGTCACCCTGCGAGGACCCCGGCGAGGGCCCGCAGCTGGAGGGCTCGGTCTTCGACTCGGCCCGCGGCCTGCTCTACACCGCGCAGGAGGACGTCGGGATCTGGCGGGTGCCGCTGAGCACGGCCGGTTTCGGAAAGCCGGACCTCATCGACAAGGTTCGCTCGTTCGGGGTACCGCAGCGGTATGAGGACGCGACCGAGCAGTGCGTCGCCGCCGGGGCCGACCCCGGGTTCGGCGGGCGCTGGCTGACCGCCGACGCCGAAGGGCTCGCGCTGGCTGGGGACACGCTGCTCGCGTCGAGCCAGGGCGACTCGCGGTTCGTCGTCTACGGCCGTCAGACGCGGAACTTCCGGGTCGTCGCGGGACGTGGTTTCGACTCTGTCGAGCACTCGGACGGCTCGGCGGTCAGCACCGCGTACCTCGGCGCGCGGTTCCCGCGCGGCCTGCTCGTGGTGCACGACGGCGAGTGCCGCCCGGCGGCGCAGGACCCGTCCGGCGGCGAGCAGGCGACCACCGGCTTCGCGTTCGTCCGGCTCGACAATGTCCTCCAACGATGAGACGTCCTCCAACGATAAGGAGGACGATGGGCGGATGGAGGGACGCGCCTACCTCGAGAAGCTGATCGCGGACTCGCTGCGGACGGACCGCGGTCAGGGCCTGAACCTGTACGAGCTCAGCGGGATCGCCATCGGCCTGGTGGCCGCGGGGAAGCTGGACCAGGCCGAAGCCGACCAGCTGGTGGCCGATCTGAAAGCGACCCTGGTGAGCACCGGGCGGCTGCACGTGCGCACCGTCGGGGCTTCGGCGGCCGGTGAGATCGTCGTCGGACGGGCGGAGGGCGAGTCGCGGCCGGACTGGCGCTCGGCGATGGAGAACCCGCCGCCGCCGTTCCTGCGCAAGGTCATCGCTTTGGACGGGCGTGAACACCGGATCGCCGACCGGACGCTGACCCTCGTCAGCCTGGAGGTCTGGTCGACGTTCGTGCTGCTCAGGGTCGCTTTCCCCGGTCCGGCAGACCGGCGCGAACAGACGCGGTGGCGCGGCTGGGACGACGTCGGCACGCAGTACCGGGGCGGCGGTGGCACCTCGTCCGGCGCGCGGGGCTGGATCTTCGAGCAGGTGACCCTCCACCCGGCGCCGACCGACGAGGCCCGGCTGCTGACGTTGGCAGTCGAACAGGACGAAGACCAGGTCAGGCTGCCGATACGGCTACGGTGAGCCACGCCGCACAAGAAATTTCCGCCGCGGACGCATCAGGACGGCGGGGTCGCGCGTCCCTAGGACGACACCCGCCACCCGAAGGGAGCCCCGTGCCAGGGAGCTTCGACGAGTTCGTCGCGGAGCGCCTCGACGGACTCCTGCGCTACGCGACTGTTCTCACCGCCGATCCGCACCTGGCACAGGACATCGTCCAGGAGGTGCTGCTGCGCGCGCAGCAGCGGTGGGACCGGATCGGCGCCCCGCCGACCTACGTGCGGCGGATGATCACCAACGAGTACCTGTCCTGGCGCCGCCGCTGGGCGACGCGGTCGGTCACCACGTCCTCGCCGGAGATCCTGGAGGCGCTGAGCCCGCCGGTCGCCGATCCGAGCCACGGCTACGACGAGCGCGACGCGATGATGTCCCGGCTCTCGGCGCTGCCCCGCAAGCAACGGGCCGCGATCGTGTTGCGGTACTACGAGAACTACAGCGACGAAGAGATCGGCGCGGTGCTGCGGTGCGGCACGTCCACCGTGCGCAGCCAGATCTCCCGCGCGCTGGCGGCCCTGCGCGAAGCCGAGTCCCCGCGCCCCACCGTCCTTTTCACGGGAGCACGACGATGAACCAGCTCGGCGAGCACGAAACCGAAACCCTGCTCCGCGAGAGCATGGACCGCCTGGCCGCCCGTGCCCCGGACGGCTACGAAATCCGCGCCGCGCTGGCCGACGCGCGGCCCGTCCGCGCCCGGCCCCGGCTGGCGCTGGTGGGCGTCGCCGCGGCGGTCATCGCGGTCGCGGTGGGCGCGAGCGTCGGCATCACCGCCCTGAACAGCGCTCCTTCGCCGGAGCCGCTCACCGCTGCCGCGCCGAGCGCTGAAGGCGTGCTGCAGTACGCACCGGGCCGGCTGCCCGACGGCTTTACCGAGCAGTACCGCGAGGCCGGTGTCCGGACAGCCCCGCAGATCCGCCGCTGGCTGGCCGACGGCGGCACGCGGGAGATCACGCTGTCGGCGTACTCGACGGCCGACCCGCAGTGGTCGCAGACGGCGTTGCGGATCGCGTCGCTGCCGGACCAGATCCTCGTGCGCGGCCGCGTCGGGATGGTCACCGGAGGTGGCGCCGACAGCGCGTTGCTCACCTGGATGGCGGACCCGGCAAGGGTTTTGACCCTCAAACTGACCCACGTGCCCGACGCGCGCGAGACCGGCCAGCAGATCGCCGACTCGGTGAGCACGGGCGTGGACACGCGGCTGAGCGGCGAAATCCGCTTCGGCCACCTGCCAGACGGCCTGCACGCGCTGTCGGAGTCCGCACGGGGCACGTCGCCGCAGGACGGGAGCAGCGAGGTCAAGGCGGCCACCGGCGGCGAGCCGACGATCCCGGCCCTGCGCGCGGGCGTCGGCCCCGGCTCGCCCGACCTGACCGGGGCTTCGACGGCCCGCGTGCGCGGCACGAGCGGCTTCTACCGCGCCCCCGCCCAGGGCGCCGACGGCTTGGCCGCCGTCCGGCTCCCC
>NZ_JAYMZS010000081.1:0-43283 GCF_035828755.1 Amycolatopsis sp. H20-H5
CAGCAACCTGGTCACCCCGTCGGAGCAGGCGTCCGCTGTGTCCGGTGCGGGGGCGGCGGACAGGTGGTCGTACGGGCCGTGCGGGGCGATCTGCACGGCGAGGTGTTCCAGCTTCGCCGCGCCGTAGGTCTCGTGGAGCAGGTTTAGGTCGTGCTTGTTGTGCACGAGGGCGCCGGACGCGCGCGCCAGCAACGCGGGCATCACGCGGCGGCAGTAGCCCGCCACGAACGGCACCGACGCCTCACCGGTGTCCTGCACCTCGTGGAATTCGAGCACCACGGGCACTCCGGCCCGGCGGGCGGCGATCGCGAGGACGAGGTAGGTGTGCAGTGTCGCGGCGGTCCACCACTGCAGGACCAGGACGTCGGGCCGTTCGCGGGCCAGCGCGCGGGCGGCCCGGCGGATCTGATCGCCCCAGTACCAGTCGATCTCGCCGGCGAGGCGCACGTCGTCGGCGTAGCGCAGGCTGGTCAAGTTCTGTCCGGTGCGCTTGCCACCGGGGTAGAGCCGGGCGGGGATCAACCCCCGTAGCAGCAGCACCGACACGTCGTGCTCGGCGACAAGGGCGTTGGCCAGGCGGCAGGTGTACACCGACAGCCCACTGAGGAACCGGAAGCCTGGACCCACTATCCACACTCGCCTGCGGGGTCGCCGACCGTCGTCCGCGCCGTCGTCCATCACCGTGTCGCCCACTGCGGCGCCGTCCAAGATCCTGTCTCCTTCTCGCCTACCCGATCGTGCCCTTGAAGTCCGAGAGGACTTCAGATGGCCACGGCCGCGTCGTCAGTATCCGCTTCCCCGGTCGGCAGGACCTGAACCTCGGGGTGAGGGCCGGTCACCCGCCAGCCGCCTTCGGCGCGGTCGCCGGTCGTGCCGGTCATCGGGAGAACATACTTACCGGGGAAGGACTCCGCGACGGCGGCGCGGGCCGACGGCGCAGGTAGCGCCTGCGGGAACCGCTCGGCACGGACCTTCGTCAGGATCGACAGGCAGTGGACGCCGTCGCGCCAGCCGATCTTCTTGCCCTCCTCGAAGGAGCGGCCGTTGTAGCTGATCGGCACCTCGTAAGGGCGCACGCCGCCCCTGATGAGCCGCGCGGTGAGCTCGGTGTCGAGACCGAAACCGTCCTCGGAGAGGCGCAGCGTCTGGAAGTCCTCGACCGGCAGCAACTTCAGGCAGGTGTGCATGTCGGTGAGGCAGCTGTCGTAGAGGAGGTTGGCGACCAAGGTCAGTGCCCGACCGCCGGCGGCGAAGCGGAATGACGTGTACCGGGTGTTGAACCCGAAGATGCGGGCGCCGAACACGTGGTCGGCACGGCCGTCGAGCACCGGACGGAGCATGGCCGGGATGTCGGACGGGGAGTACTCGAGATCGGCGTCGAAGATGATCATGTGGGTGCCGGTGGAGTGCTCGACACCGGTACGCACCGCGGCGCCCTTGCCGAGGTTGCGCGGATGGCGCACCAGGCGGAGTCCACGAGCGGTGAAGCGTTCGAGCAGCGCGGCGGTGTCGTCGGAACTCCCGTCGTCCACGACGATCAATTCCACGGGGCACGGGTAGTCGACCTGGAGCACCCGCTCAATCGCCAAGACAATAGTCGCACTCTCGTTATAGGCGGGCATGACTATGGAGAGCTTGACCATCTGTTCTCCCGGATTGGAATCGCGGTGGACTTGGAATCGCGGTGGACGCCTGGTAAGTGCAACGTCGACTGATCACGCTCGGCTGTGACAAATCACCGAAAAGATAGCACAATTCACCCGCTGTAACACAGTTGATATGCCCACGGGGGTGACTTTCTCACCCGGAGTGAGCATGTGCCCATACTTCGACAACCATCCGGGTTTGTATCGCAACTCGTGCAACTCGTAAGAATTACGTAATAACCAGCGCTCAACAGCAGTTTCCCGTGTCCCTGCTCACAGCGATCGGGCGGAAACGGGCATTCCGGCAGCCGGGGGCCGGGGATCAAACCCGGAGCCCCCGGAAGTGGTGCACGTCTCGGAATTTCACGGTACGGTGTCTGTCCCCACGCTTTTAGCGCACCTGAAACAATGATGTAGCTACTGTTAATGAGGATTTCATAAGCTTGACACGTGACCGCAAGAAAATCGGAGGACTTCAGCGTGGCGAAACCAGGTCGCTGGGCCTTGACGGTGCTGGTGGCCGCACTGGCCCTGACCAACTGTGCAGGGAAATCCATGCACGCGGGTTCGGCCGTGTCGATCACCCCGGCCGACCGATTGTACGTCTCCATCGGCGACTCCTACGCGGCGGGCTACCGCCCGATGGCCAGCGGTCCGGGATCGACGACGACCGACGGTTTCGCCTACCAGATCGCCGCCCGCGGCCGGATCGCGGGAAAGTCGCTGAAACTGGTCAACTTCGGTTGTTCCGGGGTCACCTCCACCCAGCTGCGCGAGGAATCCGGCTGCGCCGCCGCCGCACTCGGTCCCGATGCCCCGGACTACCCAGGGCGGTCCCAGGCCGACGCGGCGACAGCGTTCGTCGCCGCGCACCGGAGCCAGCTGGCGCTGATCACCGTGATCATCGGGGGCAACGACATCAAACCCTGCGTCCAGGAGTCGGACGGCTCCCCGCGCCCCGACGCGATGTCCTGCCTCACCGCGGCCGGCGAGGTGCTGAAGACCAACCTGACCGCCGTCCTCAGCGGGATCCGGGCCGCGGCCGGGTCGGCCGTGCCGATCGTCGGGCTTACCTATCCGGACATGTATCTCGGGGCCTGGGTCGCCACCACGCCCGGCGCCCGCGATCTCGCGACCGCGTCCGTCAAGCTGTTCCGAGATCTGCTCAACCCGATGCTGAAAACCGAGTACGGCGACGCCGGGATGTCGTTCGCCGACATCACCGCGGCCACCGGCGGCTACGGTCCGCTCAGCGACGTGGTCACGGACCCGCAATACGGGACAATACCGAAACCGGTGGCCCGAGTGTGCGCGTTGACATACTACTGCCAGTTCGGGGACGTGCACCCCACCGTCGGCGGCCACCTCGTCATCGCCGACCAGGTCCTCGCACTGGCCCACGCCTCATGAGCGGGCCACTGCGGGTGACGCTGGTGGCCCCCGGATTCCCGCCCGAGCGGGGCGGGGTGGAGGCGCACGCCGGCCACCTCGTCCGCCAACTCACCGCGCTCGGTGTCGAGATGCGGGTTCTCACCGCCCGCCGCGGCCTGCGCCGTCCCGTCACCGAGACGCGCGAGGGCGTGCGGATCACCACGTTCCCGGCCTGGCGGACCACGGTCATGTCGGTCTCGCCTCGGCTGCTCCTCGCCGGGCTGCGGGCCTCGCGCGACGCCGACCTGGTCCACGTGCACAGCTACCACGCCGCGTGCGGCTTCGCGGCGCTCGGCGGCTTCTTCGCGCCGGTGGTGCTGACGCCGCACTACCACGGGGGCGGGCACAGCACGGGGGCCGTGTTGCTCCACCGTGGCTACCGGTTCGTCGGCCGGCTGCTGTTCCGCGCGGCGCGTGCGGTCATCTGCGTGTCCCGCGCCGAACGCGACCTCGTCCTGAGGGACTTCCCGGCCGCGGCCACGCGCACCTGGGTGGTGCCGAACGGCGTCAACCTCGCGGCGATCCGGGCGGCGGAGCCGTTTCCCGGGCAGCCGCGGACGATCCTGAGCCTGGGCAGGCTGGAGCCATACAAGCGCGTCGCGGTTTTGCTGCACGCGCTGCCCGACCTGCCGTCGGACGCGCAGCTCGTCGTCGTCGGCGACGGATCGCAGCTCGACGAGCTGCGGAAGCTGACGAGAGAGCTCGGAATCGCCGACCGGGTCCGGTTCACCGGACCGATCAGCACCGCCGAGGTTCACCGCTGGCTGCGCACGGCGCGGGTCCTGGTGTCGCTGTCTGAACACGAGGCGTTCGGCATGGCGCCTGTCGAAGCCGCTGCCGCCGGGGCCGGGGTCGTGCTCAGCGACATCCCCGCCCACCGCGAGATCGCCGCCGACCATCTCGGCGCACTAGCCGACCTGATCGACCCTGAGCCGCGGGCCGTCGCCGCCGCGGTCACCGCCCGGCTCGACGACGCCGAACGGACCGAAGCCAACGTGCCAGACTGGGCGCGGATCGCGGAAGAGACACTTGCGGTGTACCGCGCGGTGCACCGGACCGACCGAAAGGACACCTCATCGTGACCGGCACCCGCCGTCCGCGGCGTATCGCGTCGATCGATCGGCCATGGACCGTGCAGAAGTCGCTGGTGCTCGCCACCCCGCTGGCGGTGAAGCCGGTCGACGAAATCCGGGCCGTGCTCACCGAACACGCGCGACGCCATCCCGGGTCGCCGATCACGAGCCGGCTCGACCCGGCGTCGTGCCGATGGCTGCCGGTGCCCCTCGGCGAATGGGAAGCCCACCTGGACCGGATGGTGGTCACGGCCGCCGATCCCGACCCTGGCGACCTCGACGGGCACATCTCCGCCCATGTCGTCGTGCCCGCGGACCTCCCGCTGGTCGTAGTGGTGAGCCCGACGTCGATGCTGGCCCAGACCAATCACGCCGTGGGCGACGCGATCACCCTGACCCAGCTGGTGGTCGCCCTGTCCCGCGCGGACCAGGCCCAGCTCGACGCCGTCGAACAACGCGCCCGCACCGCCGAGCCGGTGTGGGCGCTGCTCCGCGGCCTGCGACCGCACCACCGCGACTGGGCTCAGTACGTCCGCCACCGGACCGCACCGCCGACGCCCAGTGCCACCGGACCCGCTGTCACGCTTCGCCCCTCCTTCGCCGGGTCCGTCCTGAGCAACACCGCGCTGCGCGACATCACCCGCTGGCGGAACGCGAACGCCCGCGGCGTCTCGCTGACCAGCGTGCTCACTTCCCTTGCGCACCAAGCTTTTCTGCGTCGCGACATGCCGGTCCACGACCAGGGTTTCTACACACTGCTCGACCTCCGCCCGCTCCTGCCCGCCAGCACCGGACCGCGCTGGGGCAACCTGTCGAAGAGCCTCTACCTCACCGCCGACCTCACCGACCCGCGCGCGGTCGAGGTCGCGCTGAAGGCGGCCAGGAAAACGCGGCGAGCCCTCCCCGCCACCGTCGTGGCCGCGGCCACCGGTGCGGTGTCGCGTCCCCGCCCGCCTGACGCGACGTCGCCCACGACCACGCCGATGGTCCTGACCTTCAACTCGATCCCCACCCTGCCCGGCCTTTCCGAACTGCCCTGGAACGAAACAGGGCAGCGCCGGTACTACGGGTTCGGTCCCGCTGTGGGATCGGGCGGTATCACGGTTTTCGCGATACGCCTGCGTGAACACATGGAGCTAACGGCGAGCTTCGACGAGACGGCCGTGTCCGCCGACACCGTCCGGGAGGCCCTGGAAGCCATGTCCGATCCGGCCGTGCTATTGACCGGGCTCGCCACGACACCCGCGCCCCCCGCTACGAAGCCCCAACAGGCCTCGGATCCCCGCTGACCACCGCCTGGCTCGCCGAGTGGTCGACTACCGGGAATCAGCATCGCGGCGTGCCGCCAGAACATCGCGCGGAGGTGAAGGCCTCCTCGACATCGTCAGACGCGGTGTCCAGTCTCACGCGATGTGACACAGTTCCCTCAGCGCAGGTGACACACCCTGATGGGGTGGTCGCGTGATCTATCGCCCGGTCAGCGTTGTGGTTCTCGCCATGGCGCGGAGACAGGCAATGGTGCAACTGATGGACGCAGCCCTAGTACGGCAGCAGCCATTCGCTAGTTGACCTGGGTGTTCTCGAGGTTGCGGGTGAGTCTGGTGCGTTTGTGGAACCAGCGTGAGCGTGCTTGGTGTCGGCGTCGCCAGTTCACCCACTGGGTTGTGTGCTCGGGTGGTCGAGGTGTGATGATGACCCGCTGGGGAGCAGGCCCGCCGACTGCTGCACGACGACACCCTCAAACCGAGGACCGCGTCGCCGGGCTGCTCGTGCTCCTCCATGCCCAGCCCGTCAGCCGCATCGTCTGCCTGACACTCGATGACGTCCACGTCAGCCAGAGCGATGTGCACCTCCGGCTGGGACGTGAACCGACCCTGCTCCCCGAACCGCTGGCCGGGCTCGTCCGCCAGGTCGCCGCGACGTGCAAGGGTCATGCCACAGTCGGCGATCCAGGCGCGTCGCCGTGGCTGTTCCCCGGCGGCTGGCCGGGACGGGCCGTCAGCGCCTTCCGCATGGCCGAACGCCTCAACAAGCTCGGCATCCACTGCGGGCAGTCCCGATCCACCGCGCTGTTCAGCGGCGACTGGGCCGCCTACGTCGCCGAAGTCAGCCGACGAAACCCGCACCGAAGAGAGGCATTCGGACAGTGGGGATCTCTGACGCCGCCAGAGCTGGCTCGAAGCGGAAACGGCCGCAGCACTGGAAAATCTCACCATCGACACCAGAGCAGGGACGAGATCGTCAGGAGTTTCGCCGTCAACGCTCGAGGGGTTCGGCAGCTGGCCAAGCTGGTCGTCGAGCACGATCGGCGGGATGGGCCTACTCGGCGAGGCACCAGGATCAACGGCATCGAGCACCGTGCCGACTTCGCGGTAGACCCGAGTCGCAAGCGCTTGGTGTGGGTAGGTGAGAAAGCGCCACTCAGGGGAGGTGACCTCCACCAGCGTCATCAGGGTCGGTCCGGACAAGGTCACCTCGACCATGCCGTCAGGCAGCTGCGCGATCCGCTCCTGGGGCACTGTCGCCGACCTGTTCCACATCTCGTCGGCGATGACGTTCCAGGTGTTGGCGTGACATCGCATCACCACGCTGCCCACACCCGCGGCGACCGTCATCCGGCGTTGCCGCCGCCGTACGAGTTCGTTCGCGTCATGGGCGAGTTCGACGATCCACCTCAGCAGTCCCATCCGGTCATGATGCCGAATGGCTTCCCTGCGTAGTCAACCGGTTACGCCGACGCCCGATCGTCGGATCGTCGGATCGTCGGATCGTCGGATCGTCGGATAAAGCTACGCAACAGTCGACGGGTTCCTGAGTTGATCACCGCGCCGCGATGGTGGCCAGCAGGTCCTTGATTCGGTCTGGCGGAGCCGCCAGCTTGCCCCACTCCCGCCGCAGCGACCAGCCATGCCCGGCGAGCCGCGCGAAAGACACCGCCCGCGCGTGCGCCACCCTCGGAACTCCCTGGTGTGACGTGGGAATCAGCGCCCAGCGCCGGTTTCCCCGTGCCTGATGAACGGGCGCCGCAGCTACTCGGTCATGTCCAGCAGGTCCGCGACGGGATCAGTGCTTACTGCTACTTTCGTTTCGATGTTTCTTCTGCCGCCAATTGCAGCAGATGCGAATTCACGACACCGTGCGAACGGCATCCACAGTGGACGTTAATGTGGTCGCGTGACCACCGGCTACAGCGCTGAGACCCGGTGACTTTACCGCTGCGGCCGCCAGCTGATGTGCCCGGCTCATGTTACTCGTCCGGCTGATTGTACGGCATGGTGTTCGTGGCGAAAGGCGACAATCGCTACCCTGCGGCATCGTCTCCTCGGTGCCCCCGGCCCGTCTGGTCCGCCATGCTGGAACCCTGACCCTGACCCTGACCCCTGCGGCTGCCGCCCGGCTACGGCCTGTGTCCGAAATACTTGCACACAAGAATCGTCTGCGCGTGACTGGTCTCAATGGGGAACGGCCGTAACCCAAACAGACGACGTTGCGACTACTTATTGTATGGCGCCGCGCCGATGAGTGTGCGGGCGACAAAGAGCGGCAGGGAGGTCGGGATGAGCACGCACACACGTAACCCCACTGGTTCAGCATGGCGCTACCGCGCTCGGCACGCGCGCCCCGTTCTGTGGCTGTGGCCGCAGCTGCTGGCCGTACTCGGCGCCGCCGGCGTGGGGTTCGCCGCTAACGGCATAGCGGCCGCGGTACTGGCAGCCGTGTCGCTGGGCAGCATCCTGACCGGGATCGTGATGGCACGGCGGGCGTTGCGGCACGCCACCGACCGGGTGGAGGCCATCCTCGGCGAGGAACTCGATCCCCACCGTCCGCACACCTCCCGCTGAGACCCCCTCTGGAACGTGTCGTTACGTGACCTGGGTCACTGGATACGACCGTAAGGAGGTGGCCGGGCCGACCTGAGACTCCAGCCCCGCCGGCTGCCGCACTAGTACGTCGGGGGCCCGGTTCCCGGCACCCGCCTAGTAGCGTGTCGCTTCCTAGTTGTGGCAGGTGTTGCTGGGATGCTGTTGTCCTGCAAGCCTTCCCCTGCCGGACGAAGACGGTTGTTGTGCCCTCACAGAAGAAGCGGCCGGTCACGCTGACCACGCGGGATCGTGAAGAGTTGATTCAGGTGACCACTACGGGTGTGAGCCCCCACGGAATCGCCTCACTGTATGAGGCATTCGAACCCGACGAGGCCGGGTCACGGGCGAGTCATGCGCGGGGTGGCTGGTCGGCCGGGTGGTGCCCGGATGACCGGTTACGTACCGGGTCACACTGACATACCCGAGTGGACTGTCGGTGGCTGGCCGCGTCCGCGCGTTTCTGTTCGCTCGGCGGTGCCCTCAGCCTCGCATTCAGCCCGGAGGGCCGGTTGTGACGGGTGTATTCGCGCGGTGGCCCACAGCGTGATCGACGCCGGTGTTGTGCTGGTCCGTGGTCGCGAGCAGGTGTTCGATGGCGTGGACTGCGCGTGGTGCGGCGTTGCCGTCGCCGTACGGGTTCGCCGGGAGGGGGTGGTCGCGGGCGTTGGTGAGCCGGCGTTGTGCGGCGGCGATGATTCGGTCGGTCGTTGTTCCGACGAGGGTGGCGTGGCCGGTGTGCAGCCCTTCGGCGCGTTCTGTGGTGTCCCGTGCGACCAGGACCGGTACGCCGAAGGTCGGCGCTTCCTCTTGTATGCCACCGGAATCGGTCAGGACCAGGCTCGCTCGGCGCAGTGCGCGGATGAGGTCGGGGTAGTCCAGCGGTGCGGTAAGGTGGACTCTCGGTGTGCTGTCGAGGTGATGGTGCACCTGATGCGCGACGAGTGGATTGGGGTGCACGGGCAGCAGGACGTGCAGGTCGGGGTGTTGCTGGATGAGGTGGCGCACCGCGAGCAGCACGCGGTCCAGCGGCGCGCCCCAGGATTCGCGGCGGTGCAGAGTGACCAGCAGCAACCGGCCGGCAGTGCGGTCGAGTTGGTTTTCGATGGCGCGCAGCGTGTCGCACCGCGGTGGCAGGTTTCGCCTGTCGATGTACTGGACGGCGTCGACGACCGTGTTGCCGGTGATGATGATGCGGTCGTCGGGGATACCCTCGGCGCGCAGCGCGGCCGCGGCCGGGTGGGTGGGCGCAAGGTGCAGCGCGGCGATGCGGGTGACCATCTGCCGGTAACCTTCCTCGGGAAAGGGCGCGGTCAGGTCGTGGGTTCTCAGGCCGGCTTCCAGGTGCACGACCGGTATCTGGCGCCAGAACGCCGCCAGCGCGCTGGCCAGCGTGGTTGCCGTGTCGCCCTGGACGAGGAGCGCGGCCGGCGCGGACCGGGCCAGCAGACCGTCCAGTTCGGGGAGCAGGACGGAGAACAGCTCGGCCTGGCTGCCCGCGGTGCGCAGCACGATCAGGCGCTTGTCGTAGCGCAGGTCGAAGGGCTCCAGTGCCTGCTCGACCACGTCGTCGTGCTGGCCACTGTGGACGATGACGGGGCGCAGTGTCGGGTGGTCGGCCATAGCAAGCGCCACCGGGGCGATCTTGACCGCCTCGGGTCTGGTGCCGACCATCAGCAGGACGTCGCTGGGCACGGCCCTCACCTTACGCGGGGTCCAGGGGGGGGGGGGGGGGTGGCCGGGGGTCCCCCCCCCCGCCGGCCACCCGAGTGTTAATCACCGACGGGGAACGCGCGCCAGTCGGGCGTTGCGTCGTTTCGCGGCCAGCAGCAGGAGGCAGCCGACCACCAGCAGCACCGTGGCGAACACGATCCAGCCGACGAGGTCGACACCGGTGAAGGCCAGGGTTCCAGCGCTACCGGCGATAGCCGTGCCCGCGCCTCCGGGAGCCTTGTACATGATGGTCACCTTCCGACGATGGACGGTCCGATCATGCGTTGGCACGCCGGCGGCGCAGTAGGCCGACCGCCACGCCGACCGCCGCGAGCAGGCTCAGTCCGGTCCACAGGCCGATACCCGACGCAATCGGTGTCGGCAGTGCTGCGGGGCCGCACGTCGCGGAGGACAGGATGACGTCCCCGCTGCCAATAGCGCCCAGCCCACCGGTCAGCAGCGTCAGGTGCAAGCCGTTGACCGTCAGGCTGCCGTCCGGGTTGTGGATCTGCTCGTTCAGCACGAGTGTAGCGATAGTGATGGTGCCGACATGCAGGGCGATGGTCGTGTTTGGTGCGATGTTCGCCCCGACGCTGCCGTTGCCCAGGGTGCCCAGGTTCAGGGTGCCGATCGTGGTGCTGCCCTGTTCGCCGGCCTGGGTGGCATCGCAGGTGGCGGTGATGGCGGAGGCGCTCGGCGCGGTTCCACCTGCCGCCGCGGTCAGCAGCCCCAGTGTGGCGCGGCCGACCGTGGCTGAGGACTTGTCCTCCCCGGTTGTCGGATTTTGGGTGGCATTGACCTGTAGGGCGCTGGCGCTGAGCACACCGGGCACCGTCAGGCTGGCCAGGCTGGCCGACGTCGGTCCGGTGGCATTGGCCACCGGGATCGGAGTCTGCGTCACTGCCGGCTGGCCAAGCAGGGTGACGGTGACTTGCACCCCGTAGGCCGATGCGCCGCCGGTGGCGGCAGAGGCGGGAACAGCGGTGGCGATCAGCGCGGCAACGGTCGCCGTGACGACCAGTCCTCCGCTACGCAGCAAGATGGGACGCATCAGTGTCCTCCGAAACTACTCACATATCGGTTTGTTTGCCGCGTTGTCTGCGATCACCCTCGTGTCGCCTCGTCAGAATGAGAAACGGGCTAGCATTGGCTCTCCCCGTGGCATCGAGAAAGCCGCATGTCCCGTCACTCCACATACGGCTGTCGTCGCGGCTACCCTCGATGGTGTTACGCCGTACGGACCTATCGCCGCGACACGCCGTGGCGGCGTTGAATGCCCCGACCGGACCGCTGGGCCAGGAAAATCCGGACCCCGCGGGACCGCGCGACGGGGCGAATCCGACACAAAACCGCAGCTCACCTCATCTCTATTGTCACCCGTGCGGGTGATACTGCGGGGCTAAACGGCCCGTGCTGGTGACGTCCAGTGACCGATTGAGCCGCCTCGAAACTTCCTGAAGTGGATCAATTAAGATCCACTTCAGGAAGCGAGGATGCAGGTGCCGTCGAAATGTAGATGGTTCTCTCCTGAGCACCGGGAGCAAGTGGCGAAGATGGCGATCAAGACGTCGCGTCCGATCGCTCAGGTCGCTCGCACGTTCCGGTATCGGTGAGCGGGTACTGGGGAACTGGGTCACGAAGTATCGACAGGATCATGCTGATGATGAGCCAGTTCTCGACCTCGATGAACGAGCGCAACTCGAAGAGTCGAAACGCCAGACCCGGGAACTGAGGATGGAGAACGTTTTCCTAATAGATGTGCGGCGTACGTTGCTCAGAATCAACAGTGACCGATAAATACGAGTTCATCGAGTCGCTCGAGATTGAAGAGAAGAAGTGCGCCTACTCCGTCACGTTCATGTGGTCTCATATCGGTGTTTCACAATGTGTTTTCTACGAGTGGAGGTCCCGACCTGAGTCGGACACGACCGAGCTGTGCAAGCAGATGAAGCTTCTCGGCCGGAAAGCACTCGACGATTCGGATGAGACCTGCGACTACCGGCGCGCCCACTCCCAGCTCAGGCGCTGAGGCGTCAACGCCGGGCGGGAGCTCGCGCGGTCGGCGATACGCGAACTGCGCCTGGTGGCTCGCCGGCCGAGACTGTGGCGCTTCAGCCTCACCGAGTCCGGCGCCAGAGGCCCTGTGTCCGACCTGCTCGACCGCGGCTCTGCGACGGAGGTGTCCGGGGTCAAGATGGTCGGCGACATCACCTGCATCCCTGCCTGCAAGGGGTGGCTCTATGGGGTGCCGGTCATCGATTGCACACCAAGGCTGTGGTCAGCTGGGTAATGGGCGACGTCTATAAAACATCTCTTATTTCTGCGCGATCGGAATGGCGACACGAACGTAGGCGATCTCCGGTGATGCGATATTCCACTCCGAGAGCAGTAGCGATTACATGTCGGCCGAATTTGCCGAGACCTTGCGGTCACTCAAGATCAGGCAGTCGATCGGCAGGACTGGGATTTGTTACGGAAATGCGATGATGGAGTCGTTCTTCGCGGCCTGGAAGAACGAGCGAGTTCATCGCACCGAGTACCCAACCTTGGAGCACCCACGTCGAGACATTGCGAGCTACATAGAATTCCGCTGCAATGCCCGACTTCTCCATTCCAGCATCGGATACAAGACTCCACGTGAGATTCATATTGGGTACGCGAACGGAACGCAATCAGCAAAGATTTACTGCTGAATCACTGTCCGGAAGCCTCGGGGCCCATCAGCCGCCCGATGACGGTCCCTAGCCCGAACGGTGTAACACCGAGAGGGTGTGCGCGATATTATCGGTAGGCCTGTTCGGTGAGGCTGTCGCGAAGGGACGGTTTCCGTGTCGACTGCGCACACTTCCCAGTCAGCGTCTGGTGACGCGGGCGGCCGATTGCTGGTACCTGTCTTCCTCGTCGTCGCCGTGGGCCTGGTCGCGTTCCTGTCCGCCTACCGCTCGGCCGAGACCGGCCTGGCCAGTGTCCTCACCGGACTGGTGATGCCGCACGGCACCACGTCGGACACCGCGCACCAGACGTTCTATTTCGGACTCGGCGGCCCACACCCGCTCGGGCTGGTACTCACCCCAGAATGCACCTCGGCGCTGCTGATCGTGCCCCTGGTGGTCGTCGCATCGGCGATGGTCGCGTTGCGCCCCAGAATCGCCCGGCGGGTCGTGGTGTCGCTGCTCATCGCGTCCGCTGTTCTCATCATCGTGAATCAACTCCGGCTGCTGCTACTGGTCGCGCTGGTGCAATGGCTGGGCACCGACACCGGGTATAGCTGGGGGCACACCATGCTCGGTTCGCTGGTCAGCGTGACGGGTGGCGCCTGCGCGATAGTGCTGTTCGTCTGGGGAGCCGCGCGGGAGGGACACCCGCGCCGCGTGCCCACCAACCCCGGCAGCGCCGATGACGCCGGCACCGATGACAGGGTGGGGTGACCGTGTCACTGGACGTCGCCTTCGGACTTGCCCAGGCGATCGCTCTGACCATGAGCGTGACGTTCCTGGTCTACGTGCTTGTCATCGTCGTGCCGTTCGTCCGCCGCGCACCTGCGCCGCCGGGCAACGTCGCCGAATTCGACTGGCACTTCTTCGTGCCGTGCCGGGACGAAGAAGCCGTGATCGGCGGCACGATCCGCTACCTGCGCGGCACCTTCCCGCACGCCCATCTCTGGGTGATCGATGACGACTCGGACGACCGGACGACCGGGATCGTGCGCAGCGCGCGACGCAACGGTGGTACTCGCGACCCGTACATCCACCTGGTCCAGCGCTGCCGCCCCGAGGCAAGGACCGGCAAAGGCCACGCGCTCAACGCCGGATACCGGCAACTGCGGGAATGGCTGGACCCGCACGCCGATCCGGACCGCACCATAGTGGTGGTCGTCGACGCGGACGGCCGCCCGGCATCGAACTGCCTGGACGTCTGCGCCGGCCGTCACCTCTTCGGCAACCCCCGGATTGGTGCCGTGCAGATCGACGTGCGCATGATCAACCGAGACCAGCAGCCAGGCGGCCGACGCGGCCCGCGGCGCTGGCTGGGCACCACCCTGGTACGGATGCAGGACCTAGAGTTTCGTACCGCGATCTCCGCCATCCAACTCTCCCGCGGCTACACGGGCACCATCGCCATGGGCGGCAACGGCCAGTTCACCAGGCTCTCCGCCCTCAACTCCATCGCAGGCCAGAGCTCAACGCCCTGGCGCGGCTCCCTACTGGAGGACTTCGAACTCGGCGTCCATCTGCTGACCAACGGCTGGCGAACCGGCTACACCGCCGACACCCACGTCGAGCAGGAGGGCCTCTACAGCGTGCGCAGATTCCTCGCCCAGCGAACCCGCTGGGGCCAAGGGACCATGCAATGCGCCCGCTACCTACGACAGGTCTGGGCCTCCCCACACCTGACCACACTCGGCGCCATCGAGGTGATGTACTACCTGGCGCAACCGTGGATGCAACTCATCGGCACCATGATCTATCCCGTCCCGATCATGCTCACCGTCTGGCGCGCCACACACGATCCACATCAGGTGTTCACCTGGTTCACCAGCGGAGCGTGGATTCTGTTCGTCGTCTACTGCGCTTTCGGACTGCTACCGTTCGTCATCTGGGGTCCGATCTACCGCGCCCGCTGCGAACCCCGAATTGGCCTACTGCGCTCCCTGTGGCTCGGCTGCGCATACGCCGTCTACATCTACATGTTCTACATCACCTCCTGGCGTGCCGTCATCAGGCTTCTCCGCCACCGCAACGGCTGGGCCAAAACACGCCGCAACAACGAGACAGCCATCATCGGCGCCATCGCACCCGACCACTGACCATTCCGGCTCCTCGAACAAGTCGACGTAGGCCCAGCAGTCACGGCGCGTCTTCCGTGACCAGAAGTGCTCCGGCTTCGTTGTCAGCCACCCGCTAGTGCGTCCGCCGATCAGTAGCTGTCTACAGGCTACCTGAGCAAATGTGTTCGCTCTGTGACCAGCGAAGACGCTCATCACACTAACAACTGACAATACTTGAAACTTGTCAGTTGTTGTCGTATGCTGATGGCATGCAGACGAAGCAGTTGGTCATGGCAGGCCCGACAGTGGCGATCATCAGATTGAGGCGCAGTGCGATGTCGGATACCTACGGGCCGGCCGAAGACACGGGACTGCGTGGCGACCATTCGCGCTGTGATCGGAGCCGGAGTCGCGCTGATCGACGCGGCCGACTTCTGCGGGACAGGGCACCACGAGCAATCGCCGGAGCCCGCTACGACGCTGCCCAGCTCGACAGGGAACGGTAGACAGTGCCTCGTGGGCCAGCACTGGATGCCGAAGCTATCCTGACGGCCACCGAAGACGTGTTGCGCCGCTACGGCCTGCCAAAGAGCACGGTCGTCGAAGTGGCCAAGACGCTCGGCGTGAGCCACGCCAGCGTCTACCGTCACTTCCCGTCCAAGGTGGCACTCCACGAAGCGGTGACGCGTCGCTGGCTGAGCCGATCGCATCAGGAGCTTGCGGATGTGGCGGCGGACACAGCGGTCGATCCGTCTCAACGACTGGCCTCCTGGCTGACCGCGCTGTTCGCGGCCAAGCGGGAGAAGTACCTCGACGATCCCGCACTGTTCGCCACCTACGGTCTACTGGTCTCCGAGCACAGCGTCGTGGCCACCGAGCACATCACCGAGTTGCTCGGCCAACTCACCCGGATCATCGGTGACGGTGTGCGCAGCGGGGACTTCGCATCCGCGGACCCCGAGATCGAGGCACGCGCGGTTTTCGACGCCACAACCGCGTTCCACCACCCTGCGCACGCGGACCAGTGGGGGCGAGCCGAAACCAGGACAGCCTTCGAAAACGTCCGAATACTAGTGTTGAACAGCATACGGTCACACTGACCTGTATTCGACTGATCGGAGTATATGACGTGTCACTCGATTGAATCTGAAAAAGAAAAACTGTGGACGAGTTGCACTCGAATTTCGAGCTTGCCGGCGCCACCGCAGAACAGGTTGCCGACGATCTCGGCTTCACGGTGACGCGACTCGACGATCAACGTGACCTCGCACGCGCGGCCACAGGACGTGCGGCTACTGCGAGACCACTTGAAGAACCTGCTACAGACGGCGAGAAAGAAGCCTGTTCCCTGCAGTGTCCTTACCGAGCAGGCTCGGGACGCCGCTACATGGTTCCCCCCTCCGCAGGGTCCAGCAGTAAACAGCGACTCCGCCGAAAATTGACCAACCGCCATTCTGGATAGGCAACAGAAGGAGAACCATGCTCACTCTCGACCGTGAATATGTCGGCTTTCGTCCACTCGCGATCCTGCCAATCATCCTGTTTGCTCCCACCTTTGTTTCCTACGCCGTCGCGCCAGGCGCGATCGGGTTTGAGTACACCGGCATCCTGTTCCACGTTTCGATTCTCTTCCTGGTGTCGCGCATGGACGGCCCCCTCTGGGCCAAGGCTGCCGGATTCGGGTGGCTCGCGCTCGACATCGCGACCGGCGCGTTGCTGATCAACCACGTGCCGCACGACATCGCGTTCCCGCTTCGACTCGGCGGCCACGTGATGTGCGGGATCTGGATGGCCACGGTGTCGCTGCTGGCAGTGTCGAAGGTCATCAGGATCGTCGGCGCCATCGCCGGTGCGTGGCTGAGCCTCTACACCTTCGTGTCACCGGTTCTGCCGACGCTGTTCCTCGCCCCGGCTTCGATTCTCCTGCTGGTCTGGTTCGGGCTGCTGGCGTGGAAATACCACCCGGGCGAGCAGCTGCCCGGCGCGCGAACCCGACCGGCCCAGTCGATCGCCTGAGCCGGTCCGACGACAGGATCCTCTGCCATGGCCGACGTGACCCAAGTACCCGGCAACTGGGACCGCTGGGGACCTGACGACGAGCTTGGCAGCCTCAACCTCGGCAATGACGAAGTCCGGCCGGAGGGCCTCCGGCGAAGCGAATCCCAGGAAGTGGGCGTCGCCTGCGCTGCTGATCGAACCAACCCCGCTGGATAGGTACCCGCTGTCGTGTGTTCATGCGGTGGCTCTCCGTCGTCATCGAACGTCGTCGAGTCCGCCTAGATGATTGATGCGGTGAACATCGCATGAAGTGGGACACCGCCTCGGACATCAGTGTCCCTCCCCCGGCGCGTCCAGGCCGCTCGAGCCTGACAGCAACGTCCCAGCAGCGTCAAGTGCCTGGCCCGCAAGCTCTTTCGCCACACCAGGCATGACACCGAAGAGCCAGCCGAAGGCGGTAGTGGATAACGGGCTCAGCCGTTGCCCAGTGCATTTTGCTCCGTCTTCAACAATTGCTGGATGGTCGCGCCCTGGGTGCCGGACGCCTTGCCGGCCTCAGCCTTGCCTAGCAGCTTCTGGTGCTGGTCGTCCTCGACCGTGCTCGACTGGTCGGCACGCATTTGCGGGACACCGGACTCGATCCGGTGCAGTCGGCGGATGCGTGGGTTGTACAGCAGGGAGTCCTCGGGGAGGTAGAGCAGCGGACCTTTGTCCACCGGGCAGGCGAGAATGTCGAGGAGCCGTTCGTCGAGTGTCATGGTGTGGACTCTCCTTGTCGGGTTGCCGCAGTGGCAGCGGTGCGGGCCGCCGGTTGTATGGCCAGGGCCAGTAGGGCCGTCAGGAGGCCCGCTACGCGCAGGGCGAGGATGACCGGATCGGTGGGTAAGCGTTCGTGGAACAGCCAGCTACCCAGCAGCAATACATAGCAACTGCCGGCCACGTTCGAGGTGGGGACGACCACCGACGCCCGAAAGCGTTGCAGCGTGGTCTGAAACAGCGCCATGCCAACCAGGGACGCACCGGCGACCAGGTACAGGTAGGGCGAACGGGGCAGTGCCGCGAGGACGTCGACGGCGGGGCGGTGGGTGAGTTGGCTGGACAGGGCCTTGAGCCCCAGCCCGGCCATCCCGTACAGCAGCCCGGTCGCCAGTCCCGCGGACACTCCACTGGCCGACCGGTGCCCGTGTGCCTTCGCGTACAGCGGGACGGTCAGCAGTGCCGACGAGCCGAGCACGGCGAGCATGGCCGTTGGGTCGGCCGTCCCGGTGTCCGGGCGGGTGTCGCCGCCGACGGACAGGCCGAGCAGCAGCACCGAGATCATTACCGTTGCCAGCCGCAACCAGTCCCGCCGGTCGGCTTTTTCGCCGAGCAGCAACCAGGCGAGCAGGAGCAGCACGCCGATGCCGGGGGCCTGCAACGGTTGGGCCACGCTGATCGGCAACAGTGCCAGCACCAGGGTCTGACAGGCCAGACCGAGTGCCATGCACAAGAAGCCGAGCACCCAGCCCGGCGCGGTGAACAGGGTATGGAGCAGTTGGACCGGCCGGCCGAGGTTGATCGGCGGCAGGCCGGCCAGTGCCAGTTTCTCCACGACGAAGCCGGCGTTGTACGCGGTCGTCGCCACCAGCGCCAGCGCGATGCCGAGGTAGTTCACGGCGATACCAGGCGGGGGTCGCCGAGTGAGCCCAGCGCCACGCGGAGCAATGTGCCGAATCGATCGGCTGCCGGGCGGTCGAGCAGGGCTCGTCGGTAGCGCAAGCACAGGTGCAGTTGACCGCGCACCGTGAGGGCACCGACCGCGAGGCCGCCCGGCATCCGGGTCGGCGGGGAGAACCACAGTCCGGTCGCTGGATGGTCAGCGCCGAAGTCGGGGGGATCGGTGACGATCCCGAGATTGGACACCAGCGCTGTGGAGCCGGCTGCGGCGGCCAGTCGTCGGGACACCTCGACCAGCCGGGCCTTCATCGTCACCGGCAGCATCGCGGTGGCCAACAGGTTGCTGATCATGTCGATCTGTGCCCCGCCACGGTGTTTCGCCGCCGTCGTCTGTTCGGTGATGTCTCTAAGCAGTCGGTCTGTGCGGTCACGGCGGTCCGGCGTGTTCGTGATCACCGCGAGGCGGGACAGGTTGCCCAGCGGCGCACCCGATTCGGTCCGGTTCGGCTCCCGCGCGTTGATCGGCATGGTGATCCGGATCGGGCCGGTGTGGCTGCCGTGTGCGGCGTTCCACGCGACGACGGCACGGATCATCGCGGCGATCAGCAGGTCGTTCACCGTCGCGGTTGTTGTGTGTCTGGCGTGGACCGTGCTGACCGGGATCGTCATGAGCTGGAAACCGCAGCCGGGGCCGGGGTCGGCTCGGTCGGCGGCGATTCGGGCCGATGGCCGAAGTGAGCGTAGATCACGTTCACCGGCTTCCGACCTGTGCACGATCGGTGTGCGCACGGCGAGTGGATCAGCACCGAGTGGATCTGGACGGCCCGCGTATCTGCGCGCGATCGAACCCAGCAGTCGCAGGCTGGATAGGCCGTCCATGGCCGCGTGATGGGTGTTGACGATCAGGACGTCCTCCGTCGGTCCCGTCGCGTGCCGGATCCGCAATGGGGGAGACAGTTCCAGCGGCGAGGTCGCGTTCAGCAGGGTTGACCGGTGGGCGGCGAGTTGCGTGTCGTCGCGCCAGCACACCGGCTCGATCGGCTGGACATCCGCGACATCCGTGATTTCCCAATGGAATCGGCGATCCAGGCGATGCCATGGCCCGCGTCGGGCCCTGGCGAGTGGGTGCGCCGCCAATGCGGCTCGCACCGCGACGCGCAACCGGTCGGCGTCGAGGCGACCAGCTACCCGAACCTCAAGGTGGATGCTGTTCGGCTCGTCCGGGGTGTCGAAATGGCAGCCCAACTCATCGACTTTGGTGAACGGCAGCAGCGTCTCGATCATCCGGTTCGCTCCGTTGCCGGGTGAATGACCGGGCACAGCGCGGTGGCGAGCGCCACTAGCGCGAAGACCTGGGCCGGCGCGCCGAACGCCCCGAAGCCCGGTGTCGCGACGTGCGAGCCGAGCCCGGCGACGGTGCAGATCCCGGCACTGAGCATCGCGCCGGCGGCCACCCAGGGCAGCCAGTTCGGCCGCAGGTAGCCAAGGACGGCCAGTACGGGCACGACCAACGCGGCGATCCCGCCGACGAGCAGGAACAGCACGGTCACCGCGACCAGCGCGCCGGCCAACCGCTGCCTGTCCGTGGACCGACTGGTGCGAGCCGCGCGGGCCCCTGCACCGGCCTTGCCTGTCCGCCGCCGGACAGGCCGGGTTGGCAGCACCGCGCAGACCGCCAGCGCCAGTACGCCGACCCCGCTGCCGGCCAACGCGATGGCGTACGCGGTACCGGCGGGGAAGGACAGGGTAATCACGCCGCCGGTTCCGGCTGGTACGACGAAGCCCTGCTGCCAGCCGTCGAGCTGTACCGGAGTCAGTGCGGTGCCGTTCAGACTGGCGGTCCAGCCCGCGTCGTAGACTTGGTGGACTGCGAGATAGGTCGAGCCGCCCGCGGCGATCCGGACCTCGCGATGCTGGGCAGCCCAGTTGAGCACGGTGACCGCCCGATTCACGGTCGGCGGTGGTGGGGACGCGGTGGACAGCGACAGGTCGGTGATCGCGAGCGGACCGGCGCTACCCGGGGAGGACAGCCAGTGCTTGCCAGGTGCCAGTTTCAGCGTGCCGCTCGGGGTGCACAGCGTCACGGTGAGCGGGTTGAACCCGGTGAGGTCGCCGACCGTGCCACTGACCGAGGTCAGATACGTCCGGCCGTCCAGGGTCAGGGGCGGGCCCTGCCCACACGCCAGGTTCAGCGAAGTCGCCGGATTGGGTGGGGGCACCCGCAGGTCGCTCAGCGCCGGTAGGTACAGCTCGGTCAGACCGACCGGAAGTTGCTGTGCCCTGCCCACCACCGGGTCGAAGGTGGTGGCGACGGCTAGTGTCGGGAAGCTGATGTCCAGTTGGTCGGTGTTCAGTGCGGGGAAGTTCACCTCGCCGCCCACGCCGACGCTCGCCTGACGAGTGCCGGCCGGGCTGCTGATCCGGACCTCGGTCGGTGCGCTGGCCAGCCCGGTGGTGGCCAGCAGGAACAGCTGATTGACGGTCCGCTTTCCTGACCAGCTCAGCTGCAGCACCGCGTTCGGACCGCCGGCGACCCAACTGGTCCGGTAGTCGCCGTCGATGAGATTGCTGGCCCGGAACTGCGGCAGTGCACCCCAGGTGGAGCTTGCCGTGACCCGCAGCGACGAACCGGCCGGCCGGTAGCTGTCCACCAGACTGTTGAGCGCAGCACCGGGGACCGCGACCGTGGTCGCGGACACCCGCGGTTCCAGTGGCGTCGAGGTAGTGAACGTACGGGCCAGTTGGCTTTCCGGCTGACCGGTGGCCAGGCTCAGCGGCGGGTTGGTGTCGCGATGGAAGGAGAACGTCCCCGCCTTCGCTCCGACCGGCATCGGCGGCACGGCGAGGTAGCGGGTGACGTGCACGCCGGGCAGGTCGACGTCGGTGATGCCGGCGCCGAGACCACCGGGCGTTTTTCCGGTGGTGGCTTGGATGGTGATTCGCAGCCAACTGGTCGGGCCGGCCGGCACGCGCAGGTCCTGCAATCGCGCGCTGCCAGCGAGGTTCGTGGTGGCGCTGCCGGCCGCAGTGGTCGTGGTGACCGTGGTGATCAGCGGCCGGAGCGCGGTGTCGTCGAGCAGGTGGATGCCGGCCGTTGCCGGCAGGTTCACCTGGTGGTCGAAGGTGATGGCCAACGATTGCCCGGCCGCACCGCCCGGCTGCCCTTCGGTCCACGCTGTTGCCGGATCGCCGTCGAAGGCGTTCACCGGTTCGTAGCCGGGCAGCTCGGCCAGCCAGGAACCGTAGGAGGACGCGGTCACCTCGGCCGCACCTGTCAACTCGGACACGGTCTGGTTACCGTGTGGGGAGACGGAAAGCAGCTCTCGCGGTGGGCCGCCGTCGCCTCCGTGCGGGTCGTCCGGCGGGTTCGTGCCGGTCGCGGTGTAGGTGTAGGAGGTGTTCTGCTGGATCAGGCCGAATGCGGTGTCCTGGCGCCGGTACCCGTCTGTCACCACTGCCGAGGTCGGTGCGTTCGGGATGCCGGTGTTGTCACCGACGGCCACCACCGGTTGATCGGTCAGGCTGCCCTGGCCGATCAGTTGAAGCAGCGACCCTGGATCACCCGCCACTCGAACGGTGTCCGCTGTGGACTGCGTGGCTACCGGGCCGAAGGGTACCGGTGGCGCGGTGTCCGCCTGGAAAACCTCCACCGCGGGATAGGCGGTCATCAACGCCTGGACGGCCAGCGGGGTGCCGGGATAGATGAAACCGGCGGTGGTCTGGGGTCCGAACGCCGCCACCCGGTGGAAACCGGACTGCCCGAGCGTGTCGTGCACCAGTTTCGGCGGGGTGTAGCCGAGCTGGGTCGGATCAAGATCGTTGCGCACCACGAGGTAGCGGATTCCGGCACGGGCCAGGTAGGCGGGCAGTCCCGGCACTGCCGAGCCGGACTCGATGGCCCGCTCAGCCGCGTTGAGCATGCTCGCCGCGCCGCCGCCGGAGAAAGGCACCTGCCCCCGCTGTACCCAGGGTGAACTCGCCAGTGGTTCCAGCGGCTCGTCCACCGGTGTGCCCCAGGTGTAGACACCGTGCGAGTCGGCGGGTACCACCATCGCCGGTTCGGTCGGCGAGTGCGCGGCGAGGTAGGTCGCCGCCTGGGTCCAGTAGTCCGGCACCGCGACGAACGCACCCGGTTGCAGGACCTCGCCGCTGAGATACGGCAGCGAGAATCCGATGAGGACGCTGCAGGCCAGCAGTGCTCTGCCGAGGCGGGTCGGCAGGGCAGGACGGCGAACCGGTGCGCTGCTGTCGGCGTGGGGACGCAGTCGGGTGAGGCCGTGCGCCAGACCCAGTACTAGCGTCAAGGCCAGTACCGGCTCGAACTTGTAGACATTGCGAAACGGGGCGAGCGCACCGTCCAGCAGGTTCTGCACGGTGCCGTGGAACAGGCCGCCGAGCGGACCGGCATAGCCGGCGAGCATGACCAGGACGACGAAGCCTGTGGCCAGTCGCAGCCAGCGACCCTCCGCCAAGTCACGCCGGGCCAACCCGAACAGCCCGGTGGCGGCCACCACGGACACCGCGACGATCACCAGCGGGCCGGACACCACCGCCCAGCCGGCACTCAACCAGGCCGAGCCGAAATGCAGATAGGCCACCCAGTTCCCGCTGCCACGCAATACCGCTGACGCGGACATCGTCTGCGTGGTGTTCGCGGCTTGCTCGATATAGGGCAGGAAGTTGAACCCGTACCTGCCCTGGAACAGCAGCGGCACCAGCCACCACGCGGTCGCCAGCAGCAGCGCCGGTGGCCACCACACCAGCAGTGCCCTGCGGCGCGGGCCTGCTGGCCTGGTCAGCAGGAACAGTGCGGGTAGTACCAGCGCGGCGATGGTTGACGCCGCGTTGACCCCGCCCATGGCCAGCACCACTAGCCCCGACCGGGCAGCGGCCAGCCGGACCGAACCGGTCCGCGAACCGGTCACCAACGGCAGCACCGCCCACGGCGCCAACAGGCCAGGCACCACCGCGGCCGAGGTAGAGCCGATCAGGATGGTGTAGGTGGGCCACAGCGCGAACACCGCGCCGGCCATCAACCGGGTCCGTGGGCTGCCGATCCGCAACGCCTCGGCCAGCCGAAGCGTGCCCCAGAACCCGGCCGCGGCCAACAACGACATCCACAACCGCTCCACCAGCCAGACGGGCGTCTCGAGCGCATGGCCGAGCAGAGCGAACGCTCCCATCGGGAACGCATACCCGATGTACTGGTTTTGTAGGCCGCCGAACCATTCCAGCGGATTCCACAAGGTCGCCAGCCGGGCGTAGAAGCCGACCGGATCGATGTTGACGCCGAGTTTGGTGTCGAAGGTCATTTGGCCGACATTGTGACCTGCCAGCATCACGAATACCGTCAGCCAGGCCGCCAGCAGCCACCACCGGCTCGCCGCGCGCGGCTGCGCGCCTGTTGAGACCGACCGTGTGCCAGCCGGCGTCGTTGACTGGGGACCGGTCGGTGCGAGTGGCGTGGTAGTGGTGTGATGGCTCATCCGTTCCGCCGCAACACCATCAGCAGGTTCCAGGTGGCGAATTCGCGTAACACCGGCACGTGCAGCAGAACGCGCGCCACCCGAGGGTAGTACCGGGGCAGCGCGTCGATGATCTCGGCGTCGTGGCGGGAGCGGGCCAGCCGCAGTGCCTGACCAACATGCACCGGAAACAGGCTGTGCCGGAAACGGTTCTTGGGCAGCTGACCGTGCCGCCGCTGGTATCGGCGCACCGCGAACTCGCCGCCGAGGTAGTGCCAGGGCGCGGTCTCGTGCCCGCCCCAGGGTGAGAGCCAATTGGTGAAGGAGACGTAGATGATGCCGCCTGGCCGGGTCACCCTGATCATCTCATCGATGAGGCCGCCCGGATCTGGCACGTGTTCCAGCACGTTGGAGGAGAAGCACACGTCCACCGCGCCGTCCCGCAGCGGCAGCCAGTAGCCGTCCCCGATGATGGTGCCCCGCGGGATCTCGCCCCCACTGGTCAACTCACCCCGGTCCGGTTCGATCAGGTAGTACTGCGCGCCCCGTGCTCGAACGGCCGCGCCGAAATACCCGGCCCCACCACCGACATCGACCACACTCGCGTCGGCGAGCAAGCAGTAGTCCAGCAGTTGCCCGACGGTGTCCTCGGCGAGCAGCGAGTAGAAGTACGCCGGATCGGTCTGCTCGACCCGGAACGCCCGAAACAGCCGGACCGATCTGCGTAGCCCGCGACTCTTCCGCCACTCACCTACTTCAGCAACCGGGTGGGCAGTGGGCTCGGTCGTCGTCTGTTCCCGGGATTCGATCACGAGGGGTCCTTCCTTGCCCTGCGGGCGGTGCGCACCAGCAGCGCGACGCCCAGCAGCAACTGCGTGCCACCTAGGCGGAGCGCGTTGACAGGCAGCACGTCCTGGATTAGCCGGAGCTGCCTGTCGGTGCTGTCGATCTGCGCGAGCAAGGCCCGTTCGCTGGCGGGTTGGGTGGTGAAGGTGGCCGACAGCACGGTGAGCCGGTCCGTGGTCGATCCGGGCAGCCGGAACGTGGTGAGCGGATGTTGGGTTCCGCCCACCGGAATCCCGGACATCGGGTCGACCAAGATCTCCGTGTCGGCATCGGAGTAGTACTGCTGCGCGGTGACCAGGCCGGGCACGTTCGGCTCGCCGAGCAGCCTGCCGGGGATCTGCCTGGTACCAATCCTTGTCGGCGGTACGGTGCCGTCGAATCGGTAGAACTGGTGTCCCTCGATCGTCTCGATGCCAGTGAAGTGGATCGGGAAAGCCTTGCCGGCTGCGGAGTTCCAGTAGTCGTAGCTGCCCTTGGTCACCCCGAACGGGAACTTCAGGTAGACGTTGCCGGTGAAGACAGGGCTCTCCCCGCAGCAGTGCACCGGCAGATCGGTGCGTCGGTCGCCCACCCAGCGCTGCAGTGTCCAGCCCAGCGATGCCCTCGGGTCGTGCCGTCGCAGGGTCTCTGGGGTGTCCACCGTGGTGGAGATGTTCCAGACGGCGTAGCCGGTCTCCTCACCCTCGGCCGAGTCACTGATCACGTGGCTGGTCGCGGTCATCGTGACCGGGCCCTTGGTGGTGAGGGTGGTTGAGTCGAAATAGGTGCCAGGGCCCGAACTGACCGTCGTGGTGTTCACGGCGATCGGGGTCAGTTCGACCCGAGGCACCACGTACCACCGCAGCAGGGGCACGAAGGCCAGCCACAGCACGCCGAGACCGAGTACGACGAATCCGGTCCTCGGGTGCCCCAGCAACCTGCGCATGAAACGCACGGTTGGTCTCCCGTCATCGTTGGCGGTGTGATGGCTGACTCCGAGTAGGCACCGGCCAGAGCATGTTCCCGTCCCGGCCTGACGACATGTGCCGCGGTCTCGTTCGGTCCGTCCGAGAGGCGTTTAGCGGTGGCAGCTGTCTTGGCTCGGAAATCTAGAACCACGCTTGACACCGTGTCAAGTGTGGTGTTCTCTAGGTTCACGTCGGGATGGATATGAACGCCTCCTGGCGAATAGTCAGACTGCCTCCGGCCGACTATTCATGCGATCCGCGCAACGTGATGTATGCGCGAGCCGTGGATTTCAGCCGGACAAAAAGGACACGCTTTCGGCAATGGGGCCGATTGGAGGGCTTGACGTGGAGAAAATGACGATCAAAGTCGTGCTGACGGTTCTGGTTTCGGTCATTCTGGCGTTCATGGTGGCGCTGCTGATGGTCAACGCGGCTCAAGCCGTGCCGAATCAAGCCAATGTTCCGGTGTTCACCTATGGCAGTTGAATCGCGGCTGGCTCCGGCTGACAGTCACGTGCCGACCATCCGAGATGAGGAGGCCGCGGTGGCTGAAGGCGGCGCGCAAACGGAGGGCGTACCCCGACAACCACATCGGGCTGGGGTAGAAAGACACCGTGAGCAAGAATGTCTCCGGTCAGCCACAAGAACGGCACATACCGGACGAACGCCGCAAAGCGGCCATGGAAGCGGTGCTGCATCTGCTCAGTACCGTGCCCTACGACGACATCCTGGTCGCGGACATTGCCGCTGCGGCTGGCATGTCGCGACCGCTGCTCTACCACTACTTCGGCGGAAAAGAGCAGGTCACAGCGGCTGCACTGCATTGGGCAGGAGAGCGGATGGTGGCCGGCGTGCAGGCCGCCGCCGCGTCCGCCGGATCGAACTGGCTGGCCGTGACCGCCGGCATCCACGCCTACCTGGACAATGTCGTCAACCGAAGCGACTGGCACACCGCACGGGTCCGCTACGCACGCCTGCCAGGACCCCCTTTTGAGTCGGTACGCAACGAGGTTCGAGACGGCATGTTACAGGAGCTACACAGGAGGATCGCCCCCCGCGGCGGGTCACCGATCCTGCGATTGGTGACCTTGGGTTGGATAGACCAGGTGGAGGCCATCGTCGGCGAATGGTCGATCATGAAGGAACCCTCTCTCGACCAGGTCGAAACACTATTGTGCCAGCTACTCCTCGCGGGACTGCAAACAGGCGCCGCACTTGACGCTGCAACGGCCAACGCTTTCCAGCTGTTGACCGACAAGACTGTTAACCAAAAATAGTAAGCGCTAATAGTCATCCGCCTTCTTCCGGATGTTCCGGTGTGCGATTGATGGCGTCTCAGCGCATTGTCCGATATGTCGCACTGTCGGGATGAGGTCGGTTATGGTGCAGTTTGTGTCAAATAAGCAGGTTCGGGCGCAGTCGGCCGTCTGGCCGGACCAGACCGCTGGCCGCAGTGCCGGGCCGAAGCGGCACGTGGTCATCGTGGCCTGGCGGGACCTGGCTAATCCGCGCGCCGGCGGCTCGGAGCTGTTGGTGGATCAGTTGGCCGCCGGGATGGTCGCGCGGGGTAACGACGTCACCCTGCTCTGCGGTGGCGACATCGGCGAGCGGCCCTACCGGGTGGTGCGTAGCGGCGGTGACTACTCGCAGTTTTTGCTGGCGCCCTTGGCTTTCCGGCGCCGAATCCCGCACTGCGATGTCGTCGTCGAGGTGTGCAACGGGCTGCCCTACCTGACCCCGCTGTGGTGCGACCGTCCGGTGGTGTGCCTTGTCAACCACGTGCACACCGCGTTGTGGTCGATGCGCTACCCACCGCCAGTCTCCACCATCGGCCGGTTCGCTGAACGGGTCGTGATGCCCAAGGTGCACGCCGACAGTCTGTTTATCACCGTTTCCCCGTCCAGCGCCCTCGAACTGGCCGGCATCGGCGTGCGACCGGATCGGATCAGGTTGCTCTACAACGGCGTCGAGCCACCACCGCCGTATACCCCCCGCTCCCCCACCCCACTGTTCGTTGCCCTGGGCAGATTGGCCGACTACAAGCGTCTGGATTTGCTGCTCGCGCTGTGGGAGCGGGTCAGGCCAGTGACCGGTGGGCAACTGGTGATCGCCGGGGATGGCCCCGATCGCGAGCGGCTGGAACGCCTTGCCGGCAACGACGTCACGTTCACCGGCCGAATATCCGAGGCGGACAAGCACGAACTGCTCTGCTCCGCGTGGCTGCTGCTGCATCCCGCGGTCATGGAGGGCTGGGGCATCGTCGTAGCCGAGGCCGCGGCCCGTGGTACCCCGACCGTCGGGTTCGACGTACCGGGACTGCGTGACTCGGTGGTGAACGGACGGACCGGATTGCTGGCCACCACCGAGGGCAGGTTCGCCGGGGCGTGGGCCAGCCTTGCCCTCAACCACACGCACCGTGCTGCCCTCGGCCATCAGGCGCACCTGTTCGCGGACCAGTTGCGCTGGTCGACTGCGGTGGACCGGTTTTCCGCGGTGATCGATGAAGCCAGCACGTCCGTCGAGTGTGCCACCCCGGCATCGGCCTGACAGTGCCACTGCGCGACGTGATGGATGCGACCTGGACCGACGAGAAGGACATCAGCATGACCGCGACCGAATCGCCCGCCGGCTCGCTGCGGGATTTCTACGAAGCGCCCGAGGTGCCGATCAGCTCCGGTTCAGATCGGGCGAACAGGCAACTGCGGATGCTCGCCGACGTGTTGCGCACCAGGCCCGGTCGGCAGCGCATCCTGGACGTCGGCTGTGGCGATGGTGCCGCTACCAGCCTGGTGGCCCGTTTCGAGCCGGCCAACCATGTCATCGGTCTTGACTGGTCCACCCGTGCGGTACGCACCGCCCGCGACTACGGCTTCGACATGATCAGCGGCGGCGTTGACGGTCCCGGCCTGCCGATCGCGAGCGAGTCGATGGACGTAGTCATCATGAGCGAGTTGATCGAGCATCTAGTGGACACCGACGCAGCCCTCACCGAAGCCCTGCGGGTCCTGCGACCGGGTGGCGCGCTGCTGCTGTCCACCCCGAACCTGGCCGCCTGGTATAACCGCGTCCTACTCGCCGTCGGCGTGCAACCGATCTTCACCGAGGTCGGCCTGCGCGGTATCCACGGTCGTCCCGGTGCCCAGGTCGTCGGGCATCTGCGCCTACTCACCCGGCGAGCACTCGTCGGGCTGTTGCGCGCCAACGGTTTCGAGCGGATCGACGTCACGGGCGCGCGCTATCACGACGTCCCCGCCATGCTCGCGCCGATCGACCGGTTGCTGTGCCACTGGCCCGGTGCGGCGTCGATCCTGCTGGCCGCCGCATTCCGGGCCACGACGCCGCCGAGTGTGCCGCCCCTATCGTGCGGGGATGAGGGTGGTGTCGCATGAGCGTGGCCACCCGGCTGGAGCCGTTCGTGCCCGACAGTCTGGTCGCCGCCGCGGCTCGCCTGCTGTACCCGCGATTTGAGCGGGAGCTGCACTGGCTGGACCGGCTGTGTCTGACCGAGCGCACCGCGGTGGACATCGGCGCCTGGTACGGGCCGTGGACCAGCCGCCTTGCCGCCCTCGCCGCATCCGTGGTCGCGGTCGAACCTATGCCCGCGCTGGCCCGCCTGCTGGCCAGTGCGGTGCCCGACAACGTGCGGGTGGTGCCCGCAGCCGCCTCCGACCACCTGGGGACCGCGTCGATCTGGACCTCATCGGATGGTCGAGGAGTACGCGGCATCTCCGCACTGGGCCGCCGGCAGGACGTGCACACCACGAGCGTGCCGGTGCCACTGGTCACCATCGACAGCCTGGGCTTGACCGACGTGGCGTTCGTCAAGATCGATGTGGAGGGTCACGAACTTCCGGTGCTGCGCGGTGCGCGGGCGACCATCCAGCGGGATCACCCGGTGTTGTTGGTGGAAGCGGAAACCCGCATCCAGTCCATACCGGATCTGGTCGACCTGTTGGCCTGCTGGGACTACCGACCATGGGTGCTGCCCGGCCGGGAATGGGTGCCGCTGGCCCACTTCGATCTGGCCGGCCACCAGCACAGCAGCGGCAGGGCGGCGCAACGCGGTCTGCTGGCCAGGGCGGTGTGGCCCTATCCACGGTACGTCAATCTGGTGCTATTCGTTCCTGGCCGGACTTGGCCGGGCGAGTGCGCGAGACCCTGAACGCAGTGAACGGCGATCACCGCCCGCGCCAGGCCCAACCGTCAGGAGACACACCGTGACCTCGACCGCATCCCGCTTCGCGGACCCGTCGCCGATTGAGGCTTCGGTCAAGCCGCTGGCCACACAACTGGCCGACGCTGTCGTAGCGCTGCAGTGGACCGACGTACCACTGAAGGTGCGCGAGACCGCCAAAGAGCACCTGCTCGACGCTGTCGGCCTGGCACTGGCCGCGACGACCCTGGACTTCGGCTCGGCGATCCACGAGGCCGGAGTGCGCCTCGACGGTGCCAAGGGTTCCGGTGTGGCGACCGTGCTCGGCTTCGGCAGCGGCCTCACCCCGGCCTACGCGGCGCTGGTCAACGGCACCCTGATGCACGGACTGGACTTCGACGACACCCACATTGGTGCGATCTACCACGCGACCGCGCCCGCCGCCGCGGCCGCGCTCGCGGTGGGCGAGGAGGTCGGCGCCACCGGAACAGACCTCCTGCTGGCCTACATCGTCGGCCTCGAAGTCGGCTGCAGGCTCGCGAAAGCCGGCGCCGGACGCTTCCATCTGCGCGGATTCCACCCCACCGGGGTCATCGGCACCTTCGCCGCCGCGTGCGTCGCGGCAAAGCTTCGCCACACCGACGCTCCAACACTGCACAACGCCCTTGGGCTCTGCGGAAGCCAGGCCGCCGGCATTCTCGAACTCCACGACTCCTGGCTCAAGCGCATGCACCCGGGCTGGGCAGCTCACGCCGCGATCTCGGCCGTAACCATGGCGCAGGCAGGATTCCGTGGTCCCGCAACGGTCTTCGAAGGCGAAGGCGGCCTTTACCAAGCCCACATCGGCGAGAAACCGACGGCCGCGGACCTGGCCATCGCCGACATCGGTGACGTGTGGTGGACACCGGACATCGCGCTGAAACCCTACCCGTGCTGCCACTTCACCCACGCCTTCGTCGACGCGGCGGCCAACATCCTCGGTGACCTCAAGGTCGATCGGCTGACCGCGGACGACGTTGCCGAGATCACCTGCACCGTGCCCGCCATGGTCATCCCGATGGTGTGTGAACCGCGCGACCGCAAGATCGCGCCACCCGCGATCTACGACGCCCTTTTCAGCGTCCCCTATGTCACCGCTGCCCGGCTTCTGGGTCGTTCGATGGATCTGGCCATGTTCTATGACCAGCCTCTCGACGACCCCGACACCCTGGCGCTCGCCGCCAAGGTCTCCTGCACTCCCGACCCCGACACCGCTTTCCCTTGGCACTTCCCCGGAACTGTCTCCGTGACGCTCCAGGACGGCCGGACGCCGCGGTCTCACGTCGCTGACAGCCGGGGCACCAAAGAACACCCCTTGGCACGCGAGGAAATCCTCGCAAAATTCGATCAGACAGCAGGACGCACCATGGCCGGCCACGAGGCGCGACGCCTGGGAGAACTCCTACTGGAGTTGGAGCAGCACACCACCGCCGACCTGATGGCCGCAGCGACCCTCGATTCCTGACGGCCACGCCGGCTACAGGTCTGGACGGGAGCGGGCCCCATCACCAGTGGTACTCCTTCAGCCCCAAAAAGAACATGACTGTCGCAGCTGAAACAAGGTAGGCAACACCCCACCCCACCGCACCGCAACGAAGCGCATGTGTAGTGCTATCCAAAGGCTGATGGATGACTGACGTGACTGCCGCAAGCGCGCTATTACCTGATCTCCTTAAATCGGCCGCGAACAAGGACTCCGAGTTACGCACGAGCACGGCGAACAGCAGTCTCCCGGATTCCTTGTCTTCGGGTTTTACGCCGGAGTCGCCCGGTCGTCGCGCAGGTCCGGTCGAGCGGCGGGATCTGGGCTCGCTGTTGCCTGCCCGGATGGCCCACTGGCTCGGGGAGCACGGTGACGCGCTGGCCGCGGCGATACTTGAGGAGATCCAGAATTCAGTCCCACAATTCCGGCTCGACACGACCACCAACCACGGCATCAGGCGAGCCGTCGGTCACTGCGTCGAGAGAGCCCTTGCTGCGGCAAAACCGGATGAAAACTGGAACGTGCTCTTCCGCACGTTCGGGAGGATCGAATTCGAGGAGGGCCGCAGTCTCGATTTCCTGCACACTGCCTACGGGATAGGTGGCCGGGCGGCCTGGCGACACATCTCCGCGGGCGGTCGGGCGCTCGGGCTGACCACCGATGTTCTCTGTCGGTGCGCCGACGCCATCTTCGCGTATGTCGAGGAGATCTCCGCCTTGTCGATCGAGGGCTACGCCGTCGCGCAACATCATTCGGCCGCTGCCCTCTCGCTGCACCGTCGGCGGTTGCTGGAACTGCTGGTGGCAGACACGCCGGCCACCGGACGGATCGTGGCGGCTCACGCGACATCCGCGCAATGGCACCTGCCACTCGACGTTGCCGTCGTCGTGCTCGAGCCCCGCACCACGCACCCTGGTATCGGGATTCCCGACCTGCCCGGCGAGATACTGGCCGATTGGGACGGTGGTCAACCGTGGCTGATTACCGCCAATCCTGCCAGGGACATGCGGGATTTGGCAGGCAAGTTGGGACAGTGGCGAGTGGCGGTGGGGCCAACCGTCCCGCTCGCCAATGCCGCGAGCTCGCTGGCACGGGCGCGACAGACCATGCGGCTGCTCAAGCGTGGTGTCATCGCCGACGCGGCCGTCGTCTGGTGCGCCGACCACCTCTCGACATTGTGCCTGCTCGCCGACGAGGTCCTGCTCGAGGAACTGTGTGCCCGGGCGTTGGCGCCGTTGGCCGGTTTGACGCCCAAGCGACGAGCCCGTCTGTGCGAGACCTTGCTGACTTGGCTGCAGTCCCGTGGGAGTGCGCCCGAGATTGCCGCCAAACTCAAGGTCCACCCGCAAACCGTCCGATACCGGCTGCATCAACTGACCGACCTGTTCGGAGAGCGGCTCGACAATGCCGACGCCCGGCTGGACATGGAGATCGCCCTTCGCGCCGAGCATCTGCTCGCGACAGCAGCGCCATGACCGCCTGATCGGCTACACGGCCACAACAAGGGCTGAGAAGCTGCGGCCGATCCCGGCACGCCGCCCGTGGACAACGCCATACCCCCGCGCATAACCCGGCTCTTCCGCGAGGCGAGCCGGGCGGGACACGCCCCGAAACGGTGGCACACCATCACCATCCTCGACTCCGCCGCGAGCACTCAGGCTGACCTGATCAGGTGTTACTTCGGCTGCCGCGCAGCGGATATAAACACTTGCTGGTGCAGGTCGGGTGGCGCAGGGGGCTTCACCCGTGGGCTCCCACAGTTCCCGGCGTGAGAGTTTCCCGTCACCGACCTCTTGTCGCCTTGACTATTACTGTGGTGTTGCCGAAGCCTGTTCCGAAGGTACTGATGATTCCCGTCGTCAAGTCGAGACTACCGAGTATGACGGGTGTCGGGATCTGGTGGGCACCGAGACGCATGACAACGCAGGCTTAAGCCGCGCTGGAACGGGTTGTCGATGGCGATCACCCGATTGTCCCTGCTGTCAACGACATACAACGTGCCCCGAGTGCTGGAGATGAATACGGTGTCATCCACCTGGGTGTTGAGCGAGAACACTGTGGCCTGCTGCTCCTAGCGCTCCGGGGTGGGGCAGGAACACCAGCTGCCCATCGCCCTGGTTGTCGAGCAGCAGGTCCCCACCGAAGCGCCGGAGGTCGAGGTCAGGTGGAAGCCGCGGTCATAGCTGGTCGGTCCGACAGCGGCCCCGACACGGCAACTCACCTCGTATCCGATTGCCAGTGCTTCCAGGAACGCGCGTCCGTTCGCGCCTGTCCGTTCGGCCTCGGCCAGCGCGGCCGAAATGACCGGCGCGCCGGGGTGCCCAGTCTGCCGCCGGTTGGTGTCGTCGAAGTCCAGGGAATGCGCGTAGCACCCGTTGAGCAACGCGGCATACGGCCAGCGATAACCCTTCGCTTCGCCGATCACAGTGCCGGGGCCGTCGCCCGGGTCGAGCTCGGCGACGGCCGCGCGGACCGCCGGGGCGTTCTCGGCTTCGACGGCGGCGAACGCGGAATTCCCTATGTAGTCGAGAAAAGGTCGCGCAGCCGGGAGAAAACCAGTGCCGGAATATCCGAAGCCGTGGTGACGAACCCGGCCAGCTTCGCTGTCTCCTTCATGTCTTGTCCCTCAGATAGTGTCGAGTTGCCGGGAGTTGGTGCGTGGGCCGAACAGCGCCACCTCGACGCTCATGGCGAGGATCAGCACAGCGCAGGCGCTGAACAACACGCTGGTCCGAGCGAGTACAGCGTCGGCAGTGGGACAAACGGGAGCACCGCGGAAACCAGGCGAGACGACGAATACGTCCGCCCTGCCGCGGTGGCGCGCATGGCCCGGTCGGCAACTGGTCCAGCCTGGTCGTCACCTCGGCGGCTATTCTCTGGGAATCACCTGGCATTGGCGACGTTGCCATGTTCACTCCCGTTGGTCTTGTCGGATCAGCGTTCGATGAGGATGGAGCGTGGGTAGTAGGCGGTGGCGTCCATCAGCCTCCGCGCGGTTCGACTGAAGCCCAATAGCTCGAAATGGACGGACGGCGTCGTGCCGGCCGGTGCGGTTTCGACCCATACGGGGGTGATGCCGGACGGGTGCCCGATGAGCAGCGTGCCCTCTTCGCGGGTTTCTGCCACTGATGCGACGACCGAACCCGGCACCCGCGAGGCCGCGGCGAGGCAGATCGATCCGGTGCCCGCGATGCTTTCGTGCAGTCGGTTCAGGAACAGCAAGCGACAGCGAAGATCCATGTCCTGCCCCGCCACCGCACTGTCGTTCAGCGTAAGGTGATCCGCCGGTGGCGCGACGAAGCCCGCCAGTGGAATCCCTGGAGAGTCCCGGTCGACGGCATTCCATTCCGTGCAGAGCCCGGCTAGCACCGCGGCCTTGCCACGGAGTTCCCGCACCTGCTCGATGAGCGTCGCGTTGTCGTTGATCTCTTGGCTGAGTTCGCTGCCGGTCAGCCCGAAGTCGCTCGCGCGCACCCAGACCGCCGGGTTACCCGCGTCGCAGATGGTGGCGTCGATGTGCCTGCCGTCGGCCATCTCGATGATGTCGACCACCCTGCCGGTCGGCAGCAGCTTTCCCGTCTTCGCTCCGACGGTCTTGCTCCAGTCCATCAAGATCTCCGCCCCGGTCCCCGGCACGCCGGGCAGCACGAATTCACCGTCGACCTTGGCTCGGCCACCGGTGACCGGCACCCTCGCATGGAGAATCTTGCCGGTGTTGGTGTTGTGGATGCGGACTTCCGTACTGCCGTCAACCGCGGGCACGAGGCCTTCGTCGATCGCGAACGGTCCTACGCCGGAGGAGATGTTGCCGCAGTTCCCGGTGTAGCCGATGTCGTCGTGGTTGATCGCTATCTGGGCGAATGTGTAGTCGACGTCAGCATCGTCGCGTGTGGACGGCGCCACGATCGCGACCTTCGACGTGATCGGCCGTGACCCGCCGAGACCATCGATCTGCAATACGTCGGGGGTGCCCATCAAGCGCTTGAGCAGCCGGTCCCGCACTGGTCCTGGCTCAGGCAGATCGGACTCGTGGAAGTAGAGTCCTTTGCTCGTGCCACCACGCATGAGCACACATCGGACTGTGTCCTGCTCGCCAGTACTCATGCGCCACTCCCCGCCGGGCGGAGTTTGCCCGCCGCTTCGAGCTGCGGGAACAGGCCTCCCGCGGCGAGTACGGAACGCAGCAACTCCGGCAGCGGCGCGATCGGATGCACCGTACCGCTGGCGCACAGGCTGCCGTCGGTGAAGTCGAGCCGCACGGTGTCTCCCTCGGTGATCAGCTTCGTGGCGTCCGGCACTGCCGCCGCCGGCAGGCCGTAGTTAATGCAATTGCGGAAGAACAGACTGTTGAACTGTTCGGCGACCAGCGCCGCCACACCTAATTCCTGGAACAGCAACGGAACCGGCCTGCTCGACCCCAGCCCGAAGTTGCGGCCGGCGACCACGATGTCCCCCGGTTGGACGAGATCTGCCCAGCCGGGCCTGCTGGCGTGGAACATGTGCCGTGCGGCCTCGTCGATCGGCAGCCGCATGGCGAAGCCCGGGTACATGTCGTCGGTGTTGATGCCATCGCCGAACACCCAGGCCCGGCCGCTGACGAGAAGTTCGTCACTCACGTCGCCTCCCCGGTGAATTCCCGGACGTCGCTGATGGACCCGCGGATGGCCGACGCGGCGACAGTAGCGGGCGAGGCCATATACACGTCGGCGTCCGCGCTTCCCATGCGCCCCTTAAAGTTCCGCGTGCTCGCGGTGATGCACACCTCGCCCGCGGCCAGCGTTCCCATGTGGTAGCCGAAGCAGGCGCCGCACGTCGGATTGGTGACCGTTGCACCAGCCTCCACCAGATCGGCCAGGTAACCAAGCCGCGAGGCCGCCAGGTAGATCCGCTGGCTCGCGGGTGTGACGATCAAGCGGGTCGCCGGTGCGACCTGATGTCCTTTGACGATCCGGGCGGCGACTTCGAGATCGGCGAGTTGCCCGTTGGCGCAGGACCCGATGAATGCCTGGTCGATCCGGGTGCCGACAAGGTCGTCGACGGGTCCGGTGTTGTCGATGACGGTGCCAGGCCTGCCGACCATGGGCGGCACGGCCGATAGGTCGACCTGCCGCACCGCCGCGTAGGCCGCGTCGTCGTCCGGCCACACCGGCGTCAATTCGGTACCGGGCGCCGCCGCCGAGACGTAGTCGAGGCAACGCTGGTCGGAGGGGAAGATGGTGAAGTCCGCACCGATTTCAGCGCCTTGGGTCGCGATGGTCCGCCGGTCGGTCATCGGCAACTCGGCGAGGCCGGGACCGCCGAATTCGACGGCGTGCCCGGTCGCTTCACCGTAGCGCCCGGCGATGTGCAGGAAGATGTCTTTTCCGTTGACCCACGAGTGTTTCCGGCCAGACAGCTCGTAGCGCAGCGTCGGCGGGACCTGATACCAGGTGCGGCCCGTGCACACGATCTGCAGTATCTCCGCCGGCCCGAGCCCGCGCGCCGCGGCCCCGACCGCGCCCGCCGCGCAGGTGTGGGAATCGGTGCAGGCGATGACCGTGCCCGGCCGGGCGAGGCCCTGTTCGGCGAGCACCTGGTGCACGATGCCGTGCCTGCCGACGTCGAATACCTTTTCGATGCCGTGCGCGGCAGCAAAGGCACGCGCCTTGCGGCCCGACTCGGCATCGCGCACCGACGGGGCGGGCACGGCGTGGTCGAACACGATCGCGATCCGGTCCGGGTCGGCGACGCTGACCACGTCACCGAGCCTGTCGTGGGCGAATTGGATGTCGATGAGTGCCGTCAGGTCGACGTCGCACACGACGATCTCGCCGACCGCAGCAGGTCCGCCGGACGCGCGGCCGAGCACCTTCTGGATCAGTGCGTCAGGCACGGGCGGGCTCCCCCGCGTAGCGCTCCCGCAGGTTTTCCCAGAACGGCAGGCCGAGCGCGTCGAACATGCTCCGGGGTGAATCCTGGCCTTGGGTGCCGACATCTCCTCGTGCGGCGCGTTCGAGCGCGGACCGCATCGCGGACGCGGCACTGCCCACGCACAATCCTGGCATGATCACCACGGCATAACCGAGTTCCGCGAGCTCCGCCAGCTCCAGCACCGGCGTCTTTCCGCGTGGTACGAGGTTGAACAGCGCTGGGGCTGTGACTCGCGACGGCACCTGCCGCACCTCGTCGATCGTCCGGGGCGCTTCGAGGAACACCAGGTCGGCGCCCGCTTCGGCGTAGAGGTTGACCCGCCGCACCGCCTCGTCGAACCCGAGGGTGGCGCAGGCGTCGGTGCGGCCGATCAGCACCGTGTCCGGATCGCGGCGCGCTTCGGCCGCGGCCTCGATCGTGCGGGCGAACTCCTCGGCGTCGACGACCCGTTTGCCCTCGAGATGCCCGCAACGCTTGGGAAACTCCTGGTCCTCCAGCTGGATCGCGGCCGCGCCCGCGCGCTCGTACAGCTGGACGGTCCGGTAGGTGTGCGTGACGTCGCCGAATCCGGTGTCGGCGTCGGCGATGACCGGGACGTCGAGCCTGCCGGCAACCAGATCCAACTGGCGCACGAACTCCGTCTGCGTGGCAAGGCCGACGTCGGGCAGCCCGGTCGCCGCCGCGACCGCGGCGCCGGACAGGTACGCCGCGCGGAAACCCGCGCTCGCCGTCAACGCCGCCGACAGCCCATCGAAAACGCCCGGCGCAACCACAGCCGATCGTTCGGTGAGCAGTTCCCGCAGCCGGGCCCCGGCACTCGATATCTCCGACATGAGCACATCCCTTTGCATTGCCACATCGTGACGGCCATTGCCACGATGCGGACGACTATCGGCGCTCAATCCAAGCGTTGTCAAGGCTTGACAGCGGCCGAAACGTCATGTAAATCTTCCAGCGGGTGGCAATCATTGCCACGATGCGGCGACCACGATGGGGCACCAGGGAGCGTGGCGGTGGACGAGGGGCGTGCCGACGGCAGCTCGGTGCAGGTAGTGCGGAAGTCCGCGCGGATCCTGGACTGCTTTTCCGCGATCACCCCGCGCCTGCGCGCGGCGGACATAGTCCACGCCACCGCCCTGCCTGCCTCCACGGTGGCGCGGATCCTGCGCACGCTCGTCGGCGAGAATCTGCTGCAGCGACAGGGGCAGGAATACAGCATTGGCCTGCGGGTCACCGTCTGGTCGGCCGCCGCGAAGGCCGGATCGGATCTGATCGCCGCGGCAGGCCCGCACGTCACAGCGCTGCGGGACAGCTGCCGGGAATCGTGCGGTGTCTACGTCCGGCAGGGCGCCAGCCGAGTCTCCGTGCTCGGCGTCGAGTCGACGCACTCGATCATCTACCGCGGGTATATCGGCCAGATCCTGCCGTTGCAGGCGGGCGCCGCGGGCAAGGTGTTCATGGCCTATGACGAGCACGCCCTGCAGGCCGCACTCGAAGACGGACTGCTCGCTCACACCTCGCACACCGTCACCGATCCCCAGGTGCTGGAAAAGCAGCTCGATCAGGTACGCGAGCAGGGTTGGGCGTTCGCCGAGCAGGAGCGAGAACCAGGCCTGAACTCGCTCGGCGCCCCCATCTTCGGCCCCGGCGAGACGATCGTCGCCGCCATCGCGGTCGGCGCGCCGTCGTTCCGCCTGACCCGGGCCGCCGCCGAAGACCTGGCCGACGAGGTGACCGCTTGCGCCGCCGCGATCTCGGAGGCCTTGCTGGGGCAGCGCCGACGTTGAGCAGACTGACCTCTCTGCCGACGCGCCCATGATCGTCGGCTTTGCCAGTGGCACTCGAAACTGCTCGATACCCGCGCAGGGCCGGCACGGCGCAGCGCCACAAGCGGGCCCCAGCGTCGTGATACAAGTCGGGTGCCGTCGTCGAGGTAGAAGTTGTGCATGAACGGTGCGTGTACAACGTTCTCGGGTTCAGTCTCTTCGCACTCTCGCTCTTTCGCGGACTCACAGCATCCAACGCCATCACTCACAGTGCCCATCCCGCCGGACCTCAGCCCGATGTGTCGGACCGAGAACACAGTCCTTTGGATGGTTCTCCGCCTCTCAGTGAAATCCACATGGCCGCTCGGATCCATGACCACCTCCCGCCCCGCGACCGAACCGCCGCGACGACGGAGCACACCGACGCGGTGGGAGCCTTTCCCTCCCAGCTGCCTTGCCCCCGGGTATGCCGTCTGACAAAACGCTCCAGCCCGCGCCACCGTGCAACCGCTTCTGTAAGAGCGGTTTGGCCGACGAGTCGGCGAATTATAATTGCTGCCAGGAGAGCGAGTTCCTCGCGTGGCTGCCCGATTTGCTGGAGACCTCGCTGGCACGATTGGACACCGCCGTGGTCACTGTATTCGTCGGCGTCTAAACTACCGCAGCCAAGAATGCGTGGTCAGCGAAGACATTGGTAACCGCGTTACGGTCAGTGCTGCGATTCCTGCATGTAGACGGCATGATCCCGGCCCACTGGTCGGCGCGGTTCCAAGGGTGGCGGGCTGGCGACTTGGCCGCGCTGCTGCGTGACCTGCAACGCGGCCGAGTCGCGACCCTACTGGTAGGCCCGGACACTGCCACAGCTGCGGGCTTGCGTGACCACGCGATCTTGACTGTACTGGCCCGGCTCGGGCTGTGCGGCACTGAAGCTGCAGCGCTTTATCTGTCCGATGTGGACCAGCATGCTGGAGATATCACCGTGCGAGGCAAAGGGTTCACACTCGAGCGGCTCCCGCTGTCGACCAAGGTCGGCCAGCGCTGGCCGCTCACCTCACCGACAGCCGGCCAGCGTGTTCGTGCCCGACACTGTTCGTGACGACTCGCCCGCCGATCATGCATTGGCTCATGCATTGGCAGGGCTCGGCAATAAGAGCGGTCATGGTACGAGCCTGCCACGGGTGGGAGTGGTCCCGCCCCGGCGCCCATTGCCTACGACACTCCCTGACCACCGAGGTGCTGAAGGCTGGCGCCGGATTGGTCGAGGTGGACCAGTTGCTGCGACATCGCAATCAGTTACCCCCCACAGTTTATGCGAAGGCCGACCACACCGCCCTGCGAACGCTGGCACGCTCTGACCCTGCTGCGACAACACGCCGAGCAGTACCTGGCCATGCGCCGCGCCCCGGGATTCAAACTCACCACTTCGACCCGAAGCTGATGAGCTTCATCGGCTACATCGAATCGGCTGGCCACACCACTGTCACCACCGAGGACGCCCTCGCCTGGACGACCTCCACGCCCGACTTTGCCTCAATGCTGCCGCTGGGACCACACCGACAAACTACCTTCGACCTCGATCAGTCCTATCTCTGGCCCGACCGAATGGCCAGAAATGAAACGTCCAGTCAGCGCTTGCGTCCCAGTGCTTCACGTTTGACAAAGCCGATCACCGCCGTTGCGACAAACAGGATCGCTCCCACGATAATCAGCCAGAACAACGCCTTCACTGTGATGCCCACGACTACCAGTATCAACCACACCACCAGCAGTCCGATGAGTAGTGCCATATATCTCACCTCTTCCGTTGACTACGTCTACCCCCACCGGCGCGAGATCAAACCCGGTGATCGGAATACGCGGCCGAGCGGGCGTCCGTTTGCTTGCTGTCCGTTCCGACTTTTTTGGGTGTTATTAACTTTTTGGTAGGCAGAGTCCGGAATGCTCAGTACTTGTAAAAGCACTGTTCTCAGTGTCCTCTCAGCGCCTACCCCGCACCATCGTCGATGAGTTCATCCGTTGCGGTTGGGCGGGTCGCCACGTGTCAGGAGTCTTGCCGGTGCCGTTGGTCATCGTCGACCATCCGTACTACACCGTGTCGGCCAGAGGCTGATCGATGTCACGGACCCGGGTGTACCGCAACGGTGTGCTGGAAGCTGGAGGCTTCCGGGTGGCTGACGTCTCGGACTATCTCGCCGATCCCGGCGCGACGGTGTGGTTCTACTTCTGCGGCCCCACAGAGGCCGATCTCGCGGCGATCAGCGAAGGGCTCGGCTTGCACGCGCTGGCCGTCGAGGACGCCGTCCACGAACACCAGCGCGAAGCTCGATCGGTATAAATCGCACGCTTTCTTGACTGCCTACTCGGCCACGCTGGATAAGGACATCGGTGCCCTGGTCGCATCCGAACTCGCGGCATTCATCACCCCTCACGCGCTGGTCACCGTCCGCAAGAACGACGACTTCGACATCGCTGCGGTGATCGGTCACTGGGACTCGGCCGTGGACCTGGCCAAAACGGTGTCGGCTTCCTGCTTCACGGGTTGCTCGACTACATCCTCGACGGTCACTTCGAGGTCGTGCATGCCCTGGATGAGCAGACCGAGACACTCGAAGACCTGGTGTTCGACGAACGCCCGCAGTACGCCGTCATGCAGCGACGGCCGTTCGCCTTACGCAAGAGCCTGGTGCAGGTGCGGCGGGTCGTGCTCCCCATGCGTGAAGTCGTCAACTCGAACATGCGCCGAGATCTGCACCTCATCGACGACGAGATACAACCCTACTTCCAAGACGTATACGATCATGTGCTGCGGCCACCGAATGGACCGAATCGTTGCGGGACCTGGTCACCACGATCCGCGATACGCAGCTCAACATGCAAGGAAACCGGCTCAACACCATCATGAAGAAGGTCACCAGCTGGGCAGTGATCATCGCCATTCCGACCGCGGTAACGGGATTCTACGGCCAGAACGTACCTTATCCCAGATTCCAGACTGTCACCGGATTCTAGACCTCGACGCTCATAATCCTTGTTCCTTCCGATGCCCTTTACCCCAGTTTCAAGAAACGCGATTGGCTTTGACCGCGGAGTGAAGCGGCTCGGGCCGGCCTATGCCAACGAGCAACCGGTGATGACGTTCATGCAGTCGGCGCCGTGCTGGGTCCGACGACAAGTCATAACCGATGCGAATTGTATGAATAATCAGTGGCCTGTCACGACTTGGCCGGGACCCAGCTCGTCCAAGCCGTGCAGCCTCAGGCTGGGCTTGCTGGGCAGAATCTGGGGTTGATCGCCGCCGCACTGGCCGCCGCGATCATCAGCGGGGAAGCCAGACGTCGTTCACGTGCTGATGGTGGCGAGCCCGGCGATACCGGCCAGGTAGATGAGCAGGACCGCGATGCTGTCGATGCCCATCCGCAGGAATTGCCGTCGTGGCCGGAACACGAGGCCGCTCACATAGACGATGGTGAGGACGACGCCCAGCGCGGTGAGATAGATGTCGCTGTGGTGCGCGTCGGGCAGTACAGCGGTGCCGGACAGCAGCGATGCGAGCAGGAACAATACAGGTAGGAAGGCGTTGCCGCCGAAGATGTCGCTGATCGCGAGTTGGTAGTCGCCCAGGCGGGTGGACGTGAGGCCGGTACTGAGCTCCGGCAGTGAGGTCGCGGCGGCGAGTACGGTGGCGCCGAACAGGACGCCGGACAGACCGATGCGACCGAACAGTTCCTCCCCGCTACGTTCGATCACCACTCCCGCCACGAGGGTCGCCACCGCAGCCACGGCGAACACCAGTACAGCCCGCCCGGTGCCGACTCCCTTGTTGGTGGCGGCTTTTTCCTTCTTGCCGCGGGAATGCCCGCGCGGTTCCGGCTGTGCTTCGGGTGCGTTGCCCGCCTCATGCCAGGGCAGGCCTTTGCCCGCCCGGTTGAGCAGTAACAAGCCGACGATCCACACCGCGGCGATGACCAGAGGCACCGGGGCAAGCCAGCCGAACGCCAGCAGAGGCGGCAGTTGAGTGCCCATGATGACCACCGCCAGGATCACCACGACGAGGGCTCCCTCCAGCACCAAGACGAGACTGGCCGCCAGCCGCGTCAGCGGAGCGCGAGGCCGCACACCGGCGGCGTCGAGCGCGACCAGGACCACGGTCTGAATGGCGATACCGCCGAGGATGGTGCCGACCGCGACGTCGAGCTGCCCGGCCATCGCGGCGCTCGCGGTGATCGCGATCTCCGGCAGATTCGTGGCGACCGCCAACATGAGCAGGCCACCCAGAGCGCTGCCGAGATGCAGCCGTTCGGCGAGCACGTCGGTAGTGCCGGACAGTTTGATCCCAGCAACCCAGATAACCCCGGCGCTGCCCGCGAACAACGCTGCCAGCAACAGTGAACTCAGTGATCCCACGTGTCCATTCACGGGGTAGCGCCAGTTGATCACGTTGCCGTGACGCGGGGAGGTGTCCACGGGTTGCCGGTGAGGGCGTGTTCGATGGCGTCGATGGCGGTGATTCCGTGGTTGACGGCGCTGGT
>NZ_JAYMZS010000082.1:0-43256 GCF_035828755.1 Amycolatopsis sp. H20-H5
CCAGGCCCAGGCCGCCCACCAGGCTCACGAAACACCCACCGCGCTGTCGTATGCCACGTCGGAAAGAACCCCAAAACGGACACAAGAGCCACAAACGCAACGAACCAAACAGGTTAAACAACAAGCTAAGGCGGGACCCGCTGTTCGTTTCCGGCTGACCACCGGTGGCCCTTGACAACCTCCCCCTTGGCGCGTTCTGCTTACTCCTGCGCGATTAACGGCAGTAATGATCAGATTCTCGCACTTTCGGAGGCTCATGTGCACTTCCGGCCAGCCCGACTCCCTCGCCCGCTGTTGTGCGCGGCCGCGGGGCTGATGCTCACCGGCACCTTCGCGGCGCCCGCGTCCGCCACCCCATCGGGGTTGATCCAGACGTCCACCGCCGCGTCGCTCTCGGTCCCCCGCAGCGGCGACGCCCCCGGCTACCAGCTGCGCATCGACACCACGAAGCTCGGCGTGAGTGCTTCGCGCGGCGGTGAACCGCTGCTGCGCACCGCGCCCGACGCGTTCACCTTCGGCGGTGGCGTGGCCACCCGGGTCCGGTCCGTTTCGCTGCGGAACGGCACGCTGGTCGCCGAGGCGGACAGCACCACGGGCAAGCCGGTGACCCTGCGGCTGACCCCGCGGGCGGACCGGTTCGAGCTGAACTGGTCGGTCGCGGGCGAACCGGCGGGCGAGCGCGCGACCCACTTCGAACTGGCCGCGTCCGGGCACTGGTACGGCGGCGGCGAGACCAGCGAGGGCAAGGCGCAGCCGTACCCGCTCTCGGCGGGAGCGGTGGACGAGCCGGGGTTCTCCCCGGCCAGCTACATGATGCAGGAGCCGTACTTCTACACCTCGAAGTCGATCGGGGTGTACGTGCGCACCGCGCAGCCGATGAAGGTCGCGCTGGCGAACGGGCGCGCGGACCTCACGGTGACCGGCGCGACCGAGTACGCGAGCACGGTGTTCGTCGAGTCCAGCCGCCGCGGGGTGTACGACGACTACCTCGGCGAGGTCGGCAAGGTGGAGAAGAGCGACGCCACCGACGCCGAGTACGCCAGTCCACTGTGGAATTCGTGGGCGCAGTACTACCGGAACATCGACCAGGACAAGGTCCTGCAGTGGGCGCGGGAGCTGAAGACCGCGAACGTCGCGGGTCACACCGTGCAGCTCGACGACAAGTGGGAGTCGAACTACGGGAACATGACCTTCGACGCGAAGACGTTCCCGGACCCGAAGAAGATGGTCGACACCATCCACGGGATGGGCCAGCGGTTCGGGCTGTGGACGACGTTCTGGGTGAACCTCGACTCCGCCAACTACGCCTACGCCCGCGACCAGGGATACCTGTTGCGCGCCAAGGGAAACACCGCGCAGCCCTGCACGGTGAAGTGGTGGAACGGCACCGCGGGCATCATCGACCTCGGCAACGCCAAGGCCCGTGACTGGTACACAGCGAACCTGCGCGCGCTGATGGCGAAGTACGGCGTCGACGGGTTCAAGTTCGACACCCGGTTCTTCGACGACAGCTGCGCCACCTCGAACGGCCTCACCCCGCGCGACTACCAGAAACTCGGCGCCGACATGGTCGACGCGTTCGACCAGCAGGGCGTGGGCATCCGCACGCACTGGGGGAACCAGCGCTACGGCTTCGTCACCAGGGCGGTCGACGCGGACACGAGCTGGGACGGGCTGCGCACCTCCCTGCGCCGCTCGACGGCCATCTCCGCCAACGGCTACCCGTTCGTCGAGACCGACATGATCGGCGGCTCGAACAGCGAACCGCCGCCTTCGCGCGAGCTGCTGGTGCGCTGGGCGCAGGCGGCCTCGCTGATGCCGCTGATGTACTCGTCGACCTCGCCGGTGCGGACGATCGACACCACCAGCGGCAAGACGGTGACCTACCCGGCGGACACGGCGAAGCTGTACTCCGGCGCGGTGGCGACCCACGCGAAACTGGCCGGGTACCTCAAAACCCAGGTGCGCCAAGCGGTCGCGGACGGTTCGCCGATCATGCGCCCGGTGTTCTTCGACTTCCCCCGCGACCACCGGTTCGACACGATCGACGACGAGTGGTTGCTCGGCCCCGCTCTGCTGGCCGCCCCGGTGATCACCGAGGGCACCGCCCGCGACGTCGTCCTGCCCGAGGGCCTCTGGTTCGACGCGCACACCAAGCGTGTCCTGCCCGGCGGCCGCACACTGCACGACTACCCGGCGCCGCTCGACACGACGCCGATGTTCGTCCGGCTCGGCGCGCCGGGCTCGGCCGGGCTGATCGCCGACCTGACCAGGTGAGCCGAACGGGCTGGTGGACGCTCCCGGCGTCCACCAGCCCGGGTTTCAGTCGGGTTTTCAGTCGGGCAGGGTCGCCAGTTCCAGCTCGCCGAGCCGAGCGGGATCGGTGATGACGGTGATCCCGGTGACCTTTCCTCGTTCGGTCTTGAACAACAGCGCCCCGAACAGCCGTCCACGCGGGGCCGTGATGAGCCCGGCCTCGCCGTCGATGAGCGCAACCCTGGTGAACCGGGACCGCGCGGAGAAAGCCCGAGCCTGACCGGCGACGGCCTTCGCCCCGCGCACCACCCGCGGCCCGCTCCCCGGCTCGGCCCCGCTGTCCGCCCGGAGCACCACGTCCGGATCGAGCACGGCGACCAGCGCGTCGAAGTCACCACCGCGCGACGCGGCGAGAAACGCCTCGACCACCTCACGCTGCCTGGTCAGATCGGCATTCGGAACGGCCGACCCCCGCACCCGCCGCCGCGCCCGGCTCGCGAGCTGCCGCGACGCGTCGGCCGAGCGCCGCGATCTCGCCGTAGGGCACGGCGAACATGTCGTGCAGCACGAACGCGAGCCGCTCGGCGGGATCCAGCGTGTCGAGCACCACGAGCAACGCCAGCCCGACGGAGTCGGCCAGCAGCGCCTCATGTTCGGGATCGACCCCGTCCGCCCGCCCCGTGAGCGGCTCCGGCAGCTGCGCGCCCACCGGCTCCTCCCGCCGCGAAACTCGTGCCCCTGAAGGCCACCATCACGGCGTCTAACGCCGTGATGGTGGCCTTCAGGGGCAGTTGTCCGATTCGGGTCAGAACCGCTCGGAACCCTTCTGTTTCAGCGAAGAGCCTCCTTATCCTGCAAGATCCAGGACTGTAAGGAGCCCTCGTGAGGACGTCGCTCATCCTGATCCTCCTGACCGCACTCCTCCTCCCCGCGGCTCCGCCGGTCGCGTCGGCCGCTGAGGCTGTGTGCTCGCTGTCCTGCGATCGCCTCGATCCGTCCCGTGCCGCGGGGGAGACGTTCCCGGTGGCGGACCAGCTGATCAACGGCAGGCGGATGCGGCTGCACGTCTCGGATCCGGACGGGATGGGCTGGGCGAGCATCGACGCGGGGGCCGCCGGGGACGCCGTGTGGCTCGACCGGTCCTGGGATGGCGGGAAGACCTGGGAACCCTTGCTGGGTAAGGCAAGCATCCCCGCGACCTGGACCGGAACCCGGACGCTGATGTACAACCTGACCGACCCCGCGCACCACCGGCGCGGTCTGCTGCGGGCTTGCGGGGACGCGCAAGCGGTGGCCTGCACCAACTGGGTTTACCCGTCGGTGTGTGACGTGAACTGTGACGGTGCTGACCCGGGACGGGCGGTCGGTGAGGTGCAGCCGGTCGCGCCGACGACGCTGTTCGGCCGGACGATCCGGCTGCACGTGGAGGGGAACTCCATGGCCTGGGCCAGTGTCGACGGGGCCGGGCCCGGGGACGAGGTGTGGCTGGACCGTTCGTGGGACGCGGGGGTGAGCTGGCCCGATGGCTCCTCGCTCGGGCGGACCGCTCAGGCCACCCGGACGGCGATGTTCGCCACCCGGGATCCCCGCGGGAAGCTTTATGGCGGGGCGGTGCGGGCGTGCGGGCGGGAAGCCACCCACGCGCAGGGGAGCTGCACGGCTTGGGCGCGGCCGGTGCCGTCGAGGGCGAAAGCGGCGGCGGACACACTGATGTGGTCCTACGATCCGGCGCCGGGCTGGTGGCCGAGCAGCTGGTGGAACTCGGCGGCGACGCTCACCGCCGTGATCGACTTCGCTGATCGGACCGGCACCCGGGACTACGACTGGGTGATCGCCCGCACCTTCGACGCCAACCGCGGCGTGTTCCCGGCGGGTGGCCGTTCGGGTGATCCGATCGAGGGGCACTTCATCAGCCGGGCGATCGATGACACCGCTTGGTGGGGGCTCGCCTGGCTGGCGGCCTACGACCACACCCGCGATCCGCGTTACCTCGCCGAAGCCACCACCATCGCGGACTACGTCGGCGGGTTCTGGGACACCGGGACCTGTGGTGGCGGGGTCTGGTGGGACCGCGAGCGGACTTACAAGAACGCCGTCACCAGTGGTCTCTACCTGAGGCTGGCGGCCGGGCTGCACTTGCGCACCACCGGCGACACCGCCTGGGGGCAGCGGGCGCGCGCGGCGGGCGACTGGTACCTCGGCAGCGGGCTGGTCAACGCCTCCGGGCTGGTCAACGACGGGCTCACCGGCGACTGCCGGAACAACGGCCAGACCGTGTGGACGTACAACCAGGGCCTCGCCGTCGGCGGGCTGGTCGAGCTGTGGCGCGGCACCTCGGACCCGCGGTACCTGGACTCGGCGCGCCGCCTGGCCGACGCCGCCATCGCGAGTCCGGTGCTCACCGGCGCCGGGGTGCTGACCGAATCCTGCGACACCGGCACGCGCAGCTGCGACGACAACCAGAAACAGTTCAAGGGTGTGTTCCTGCGCTATCTGGGTGACCTCGCCCAGGTGACGGGAGCCGCTTCGTACCAGCAGTTCGCGCACAAGCAGGCCGACACGCTGTGGGTGGCCGACCGTGATCCGCTCAACCGGATCGGCGAGCGCTGGGCGGGCACGAGCCCCGGCCAGGTCGACTGGCGGACCCAGGGGAGCGCTCTCGGCGCGCTCACCGCGGCGAGCTGAGAAGGCCGGTGAACCCGTTTGCCGTAAGGAACTTCCTGCCGGGAAAAGATCTCCGCCGCCAGGCTGCGCGCCGCTGGTCCCTGCCCGTAGGGTCGTGCCATGAAGGTCGGCCTGCTCACCCGGGAGTACCCGCCGGACGTCTACGGCGGCGCCGGGGTCCACGTCGAGTTCCTCGCCCGAGAACTCCGCCCACTCGTCGAACTCGACGTCCACTGCTGGGGCCCGGACCGTGAAGACGCGCGCGGGCACACCGACGCGCACGGCTACGACCAGCCCGCTTTCGCCACGATGGACATCGCCGTGTCCATGGCGGCGGCGCTCGAAGGGCACGACCTCGCGCACAGCCACACCTGGTACGCGAACCTGGCCGGGCACCTCGCGAAGCTGCACCACGCCGTCCCGCACGTGGTCACCGCGCATTCGCTCGAACCGCTGCGGCCCTGGAAGGCCGAGCAGCTCGGCGGCGGCTACCGGATCTCGTCGTGGATCGAGCGCGAGGCCTACGAAACCGCCGACGCGATCATCGCGGTCAGCGGCGGGATGCGGCGTGACGTCCTCGAGGCCTACCCGGCGGTGTCGCCCGATCGCGTCCACGTGGTGCACAACGGCATCGACACCGAGCTCTACCGGCCCGATCCCGGCAAGGACGTGCTCGCGCGCCACGGCATCGACCCGGACCGGCCGTACGTGCTGTTCGTCGGCCGCATCACCCGGCAGAAGGGCGTGCCGCACCTCGTGCGCGCCGCCGCCGCGCTCGACGAGGGCACCCAGCTGATCCTGTGCGCGGGCGGCGCGGACACCCCCGAGCTCGACGCCGAGTTCCGCGGCCTGGTCGCCCAGCTCGAGAAGACCCGCACCGGCGTCCACTGGATCCCGGAGATGCTGCCCCGGCCCGAGGTCGTCCAGCTGCTGACCCACGCGGCGGTCTTCGCCTGCCCCTCGGTGTACGAGCCGCTCGGCATCGTCAACCTGGAAGCGATGGCCTGCGGCACGGCCGTCGTCGCGAGCGACGTCGGGGGCATCCCGGAGGTCGTCGAAGACGGCAAGACCGGACTGCTCGTCCACTACGACGAGAAGGACACCGCCGCCTTCGAGGCGGATCTCGCGGCGCGGATCAACGAACTGGTCGGCGACCCGGACCGGGCCGCCGCGCTGGGACTCGCCGGGCGGGAACGCGCCGTCGGTGAGTTCGGCTGGGCGGCGATCGCCGAGCGGACGGTCGCGATCTACGAAGCTTGCGGGAGGACCCAGTGACCGACGGATCCGATGTGCTGGGCATCGTCCTGGCCGGTGGCGAGGGCAAACGGCTGATGCCGCTGACCGCCGACCGCGCGAAACCGGCGGTCCCGTTCGGCGGGGTGCACCGGCTGCTCGACTTCGTGCTGTCGAACCTGGTGCACGGCGGCGTCCGGCGGATCTGCGTGCTCACGCAGTACAAGTCGCACTCGCTCGACAGGCACATCAGCACGACCTGGCGGCTGTCCTCGCTCACCGGCGAGTACGTGACGCCGGTGCCCGCGCAGCAGCGGCTGGGCCCGCGGTGGTTCCAGGGCAGCGCCGACGCGATCCACCAGAGCCTCAACCTGGTCTACGACGAGTCGCCCGCGTACATCGCGGTGTTCGGCGCGGACAACATCTACCGGATGGACCCCCGGCAGATGATCGACGCGCACATCGCGTCCGGCGCGGGCGTGACCGTGGCCGGGATCCGCGTCAAGCGTGACGAAGCGAGCTCGTTCGGGGTCATCCAGACGAGCGACGGCGTGAAGATCGACGCCTTCCTGGAAAAACCCGCCGACCCGCCCGGCCTGCCCGACTCGCCGGAAGAGTCCTACGTGTCCATGGGCAACTACGTGTTCACCACCCAGGTGATGCTGGACGCGCTGCACGCGGACTCCACCAACCCCGGCTCGCACCACGACATGGGCCGCGACATCATCCCGGCGCTGGTCAACTCCGGCGAGGCCGCGGTGTACGACTTCACCACCAACGTCGTGCCGGGCGAGACCGAGCGCGACCACGGGTACTGGCGCGACGTCGGCACCATCGACAGTTACTACGACGCGCACACCGACCTGATCTCGACGTATCCGATCTTCAACCTGTACAACCGGAAATGGCCGATCCTCGCCCATCCCGGCCAGCGCGCGGCGGCGAAGTTCGTCGAGGGCGGCACGGCGACGCAGTCGATCATCAGCCCCGGCTGCATCATCTCGGGCGCGCAGGTCGTGGACACGGTGCTGTCGCCGGACGTCATCGTCGAGAACGGCGCCGTGGTGCAGGGTTCCGTCCTGCTCGACGGCGCGAGGGTCGGCGCGGGAGCCGTCGTGCGCCGCGCGATCCTGGACAAGAACGTCGTGGTGCCCCCTGGCGCGCACATCGGCGTCGACCTCGCGCGCGACCGGCAGCACTACCACGTGAGCGACGCCGGGATCGTCGTGCTCGGCAAGGGCGAACGCGCGATCTGACTGCCCCTGAAGGCCACCTTCAGGGACCTGGACGCCCCGAATGTTCCCTTCGCGGCGCAGTCGCCCAAAGCCCGCTCGTCCCTCGTGCGGGGGACGAGCCCGGAGATCCGGGGACAGGGCTTTTCCTGGATGGCAAGACGACCGCGGGCCGACAGGCTCTCGGCATGAGAAAAACAGCCATCGCCTTCCTCGCCGCCGCAGCACTGACGCTCGCCGCGGTCCCGGCCACCGCCTCCGCCGCTTGCCCGCCACTGGACCCCGCCACCTGCCCGGTCGCCCCGCCGTCGGGCGCCACCGAATGCCCCAAGCTCCCGCCGCCGAACGTCGCGGCGCTGACCGAGGCGATCTCCGAACTGCCCGACAAGGACACGACCGGCGCGCTGGTCCGCGTCACCGGTTCGGCGGGTGACTGGAGCGGGACCGCCGGGTACTCCGACATCACCACCCACGCGCCGGTCGACCCCGACAGCTACGTCCGGATCGGCAGCACGACCAAGGCGTTCACCGCCGTGGTCGTGCTCCAGCTCGCGCAGGAACACCGGCTCGACCTCGACCAGCCCGTGCAGCGGTACCTGCCGGGCGTCCTGCCCGCGAGCTACCCGCCGATCCCCGTCCGCACCCTGCTCGACCACACCTCAGGCCTGCCGAGTGTCGACCTCCCCTGGCTCGCCGATCCGGACCAGGTGATCGAACACCGCTACGAGCACTGGAGCCCGGCCCAGGTGCTGGCCACGGCGACCGCCCACCCGATGGACTACCCGCCGGGCACCGCCCAGAAGTACACCAACACCAGCTACGTCCTCGCCGGGTTGCTCATCGAGAAGGTCACCGGCGACTCGTACGGCCACGCCGTGCGCGACCGGATCGCCCGGCCGCTCGGGATGTCGCGGACCTACGAGCCGGGCGACGACACGCACCTGCCGAACCCCCACTCGAACGGGTACATCACCAAAACGAACGGCGTACTGGCCGATGTCACCGAGATGAACCAGTCGATCCCGTGGTCCGCGGGCAGTCTCGTCTCGACCGCGGCCGACCTCGACCGGTTCATCACCGGCCTGTTCCGCGGCAGGCTGCTCGGCCCGGCGATGATGAAGCGGCTGTTCACCATCCCGGAGGTCTCGATGTTCGGCGGCAGCGGCAAGGCCTACTACAGCCAGGGCCTGATGCGGATCGAGGTCGGCGGCGTCACGGTCTGGGGCAAGACCGGCAGCCGCTACGGCTACTCCAGCGGCGTCTTCGCGACCCGCGACCTGCAGCGCAAACTCGCCTACTCCGTCAACGCCACCACCAAGAGCAGCGAAGGCCAGCCGGTGATCGTCCAGCGGATCGCCGCGGCCGCCGCGGCTGCTCCGAAGAACCCGCCCGTCGGCTGACGTAGGCTGGTTTCCGTGCGGACACGACCGACGCTCACCTGGACGTCGACCGGGGAGCCCGCCCCGAGGACGACCAGCCTCGCCGACGTCGTCCGCGTCGTCGGCGAGCGCCGGGTCGTGGTGCTGAGCGGGGCCGGGCTGTCGACCGAGTCCGGCATCCCCGACTACCGCGGCGAGGCGGGCAGCCTGCGGCGGCACACGCCGATGACGTACGCCGAGTTCACCGGCAGCGAGGACGGCCGCCGCCGGTACTGGGCCCGCAGCCATCTCGGCTGGCGGACGATCGCCCGCGCCACCCCGAACGACGGCCACCGGGCGGTGGCCGAGCTGCACGCCAGGGGCTACCTCTCCGGGGTCATCACCCAGAACGTCGACGGGCTGCACCAGGCCGCGGGCACCTCCGACGCCGTCGAACTGCACGGCAGCCTCGACCGGGTCGTCTGCCTTGACTGCCGCCGGACCAGCGCTCGGGAGGAGCTGGACCGGCGGCTGCGGTCGGCGAACCCCGATTTCGGGGGTGAGGCCACCCGGATCAACCCCGACGGCGACGTCGAGCTCGCCGAGGAGGTCGTGCGCGGCTTCCACCTCGTGGCGTGCGCCGACTGCGCCGGTGTGCTGAAACCGGACGTCGTGTTCTTCGGCGAGAACGTGCCCCGGGCGCGGGTCGACCAGTGTTACGGGCTGGTCGACGCCGCCGCCGCGCTGCTGGTCCTCGGCTCCTCGCTGACGGTCATGTCCGGCCTTCGCTTCGTGCGGCACGCCGCGAAAGCCGGGCAGCCGGTCCTCATCGTCAACCACGGTGAGACCCGCGGCGATCAGTACGCGGCCACGTGCGTGGACCTCCCGCTCGGCCAAGCCCTCACGGACCTCATCGCGCTGCTGCCGGGCGAGTTATGATCCACAAATGTCCGAGACGAGCGAACTGCTCGCCGAAGAGTCGCTGGTAGCGGCACGAAGGCGGAGCAGAGCCCCGGTTCTGACTGCCGCCGTCTGCGCCGCGGGATTCCTCGCCGTCTACTTGCTGTTCGTCCGGACACGCGGCGGTCAGGCGTTCGAATTCGACGTCCTCCAGGGCGCTCCCGCCGTGCTCGACACCCCGCCCGTGCTCCGCGCCAGGTCCTGGCTGGCCTACGTCACCGAGTACGCCATGGCCGCCGTGGTCGTCCTCATCCTGGCCGTCGGCCTGCTACGCCGACGTCCGGCGCTCGCGGTCGTCGGCGCGGGGACGCTCGTGGTGACGGCGTTGCTCGACCGCCTGCTGGTGAACTGGGTGTTCACCCGGCCGACGCTCGTCGACGACCCGGCGAACCCGGACAATAGCTTCCCGAGCGGCCACGTCGCGATGGTGATGGCGGCGCTGCTCGGGCTGCTGATCGTCGTCCCGCACGCGTGGCGCGGCGGCGTCGCGCTCGCCGGTTCCGTGCTCGTCGTCGGTGTCGCCGAGATGACCATGACCGTCGGCTGGCACCGGCTCAGCGACACCCTCGGCGGGAACCTGCTCGCTCTGGGCGTCGCCAGTTCGGGGCTGATGCTCGTCCGGCGCGCTGATCCCGGGGCCGCTCCTCGGTGGCTGCTTTCCGTCTGGCTCGCGCTCGCCCCACTGCTCGGCTACGGGCTCTGGACGGTGGCGAACGCCGTGGGCCCGGCCGTCGCCTCGATGACGCACGACGCGGGCCGGACGCGGCACGAGTACGAGTTCGCGCTGTTCCAGGCCGCGGGCGCGATCGCGACCACGGTCAGCACGCTGGCCGTGGTCGCGTTCGTCACCCTGCTCGCCCCGGCGACTTGTCGACAGGTTGTGCGCCCGGCCGCGTGATAGCGTCGCGACGACGTGGCAGGAGCGAAGTCCGGTGCGAATCCGGCGCTGTGCCGCAACTGTGAGGCCCGGCTCCGGCTGTGCCGAGCCAGATCGTCTTTGCCGCGTCGACGCCATCCGCCTCCGGTGCAGGGGTAGCGCGTCCCGGGAGCCTCACGGCGCGATGGGCGTCGTCCTCCCTGCGCCGGGTGAGAAGACCAGAGGTCCACGATGTCCCGCGCTCGCGTCCGGTTCGCCCTGCCGGTGCTGTTGCTCTCGCTCTCCGTCCTCACCGGCTGTGCCGGCCGGGCGCCGGAGCAGGCCCCGTCGTCCAGCGCCACCAGCGGGTTTCCCGTGCGGGTGGACGTGCCGGGCGGCGCGCCGCTGACGCTGGACCACCAGCCGGGCCGGATCATCTCGCTGAGCCCGACCAGCACCGAGACGCTGTTCGCGATCGGCGCGGGCAAGCAGGTGGTCGCGGTCGACGACCAGTCCACCTATCCGCAGGCCGCGCCGCACACGACCCTGTCGGGCCTGACGCCGAACGTGGAGGCGATCGCGGCGTACAAACCCGATCTGGTGGTGGCGTCGGCCGACACCGGAAACCTCGTCGCCGGACTCGGGAAGCTGCGGATCCAGACCTTGGTGCTGCCCTCGGCGAAGACGCTGGACGACGCCTACGGGCAGATGACCGCGCTGGGCAAGGCGACCGGGCAGGCCGATTCCTCCACGAAACTGGTCACCGGACTCAAGGACGAGCTGGGCAAACTGGCCGCGGGCACACCCAAGCCCGCCACCCCGCTGACCTACTACCACGAGCTCAGCCAGGACTACTACTCCGCGAACTCGAAGACGTTCGTCGGCCAGGTGTACGGCCTGTTCGGGCTGGCCAACGTCGCCGACAGTGCGCCCTCGCCCAGCGGTTACCCGCAGCTGTCCGCCGAAGCGGTGGTCAAGGCGGACCCCAAGCTCGTCTTCCTGGCCGACACCAAGTGCTGCGCGCAGGACCCGGCCGTCGCGGCCAAGCGGCCCGGGTGGGTGGCGATCAGCGCGGTCAAGACGGGCAACGTCGTGGCGCTGGACGACGACGTCGCGTCGCGGTGGGGCCCGCGCCTGCTCGACTTCGCCAAGGTGGTCGCCGCAGCGGTGACCAAGGCGGCCGCACCCAGTGGCAGCTGACAAGCACGCGCGAACCGGTACCACCCGGCTCACGCCGGGAAGGCTCGCCGTTGCCACGGGGGTGCTGGCGGTCGTGCTCGTCGCGGCCGTCTGCGTCGGCGCGGCCGACCTCGGCTGGACCAACGTGCTCGGCGAACTCTGGGCACAGCTGAGCGGCGCCACCTCCCCGCTCGACCAGCGAGACGCCGACATCCTGTGGCAGCTGCGGGTCCCGCGGGTGGTGCTCGCCTGCCTCGTCGGCGCGGCGCTCGCCTCCTCGGGCGCCGCCTACCAGGGCGTTTTCCGCAACCCGCTCGCCGACCCGTACCTACTGGGCGCGGCGGCGGGCGCGGGGCTCGGCGCGACGCTCGCCGTCGTGTTCGCACCGGACACCCGGGACTGGCTCATCGGCCCGATCCCGCTCGCCGCCTTCGCCGGCGCCCTGTTGGGCGTGAGCCTGACCTGGGCGCTCGGCCGCTCCGCGAGCGGCGCCGGAACCGCGATCCTGCTGCTGGCAGGGGTCGCCGTCGCGGCGTTCCTCACCTCGGTGCAGACCTTCGTGCAGCAGCTCGACACCGAGAGCATCAAACAGGTCTACACCTGGATGCTGGGCGGCCTGAACACGTCGGGCTGGCAGGACGTGCTGATCACGCTGCCCTACATCGTGCCCGCGTCGATCGTGCTCTGCCTGTGTTCCCGGCTGCTGGACGTGCTCGCGCTGGGCGATGACGAGGCGGGCTCGCTGGGCATCCGGCCGGGCCGGGTACGGCTGCTGGTGCTGGGCGCGGCCTCGCTGGCGACGGCCGCCGCGGTGTCGGTCAGCGGGCTGATCGGGTTCGTCGGGATCGTCGTCCCGCACGTCGTGCGGCTGCTGGCGGGGGCGAGCTATCGGGTGGTGGTGCCGCTTTCGCTGATCGGCGGCGCGGTCTTCCTGGTGATCGCCGACCAGATCGCGCGGACCGTGATCGCACCGGCTGAGTTGCCGCTGGGCGTGATCACCGCGTTCACCGGCGCGCCGTTCTTCGTGCTGGTGCTGCGCCGCAACCGCGGCAAGCTGCGATGACCGGGCTGGTGCTGCGCGGGGTCGGCGCGGGTTATCCGGGCGCGTTCGCCGTTCGCGGGGTGGACGTCGCCGCGCCGGAAGGCGGCTGGCTGAGCATCATCGGCCCCAACGGCGCGGGCAAGTCGACGTTGCTGAAGGCGATGGCCGGGATCCTGCCGCACGAGGGCGAGATCCTGCTCGGCGGCCGCGCGACCCGGAGCCTGCCCGCTCGCGAGCGGGCACGGTTGATCGGCTACGCCCCCCAGGTCCCGCAGGTGCCCGAAGGGCTTTCGGTCACCGACTACGTACTGCTGGGCCGGACGCCGCACCTTGGCCTGCTGGCCAGGGAAGGCCGCCGTGACCTGCGGATCGTCGCGCGGGTGCTCGACCGGCTGGATCTCGGCGCGCTGGCAGGGAGGCGGCTGTACACGCTTTCGGGCGGCGAGCGTCAGCGCGCGGTGCTCGCGCGGGTGCTGGCCCAGGAGTCGGGACTGCTGCTGCTCGACGAACCGACCACCGGGCTCGACATTGGGCACGCGCAGGTGCTGCTGGAGCTGGTGGACCGCCTGCGCAAGGAGGACGGCACCACGGTGGTCGCCACCCTGCACGACCTGACGTTCGCCGCGCAGTACGCGGACCGGTTGCTGCTGCTGGACGGCGGCAGGGTGGCGGCGTCCGGGACCCCCGCGCAGGTGCTCACCCGCGAACTCGTGCACCAGCACTACGCCGCCGAGGTGGACGTGGTGTCCACCTCGCGCGGCGAGATCGTGGTCGCGCCGACGAGGCCGGACCCCGCTCATTGAGCCGGGTGCGGGCCTACTCGACGTTGCGGGCCACGATGCCGAGGGTCGCGCGCAGACCGGCCTCGGGGATGACCGGGAAGATGCCCGACTCGCGGTAGCGCTGCTCGATCTGGCTCCAGTCGTAGTAACTGGTGAGCAGCGTGCCCGTTTCGCTCGGCTCGAGCCGGTAGCCGTAGAGGTGCTTGATCGGCGGCTGGACCGTGCCGGAGATCGTCCATTCGAGCAGGGCGTCCTGCTCGAATCGGCTGATGATCACCGTGACGTCGTACTTGCCCATCGGGATGTCGTTGAGCGACTCCCGGTCCATGTGCACGACGAACTCGTCGCCCACCTTGGTCACCGGTGCGCCCTCGGCGGACTGCAGCATGCCGGAGCTGTCGATCGTCACGTGTCCCTGAGGATCGCACAGCAGCGCGAAAACCTTGGCGGGCGGCGCCGCGATCTCGCGCTGTACCTCGAAACGTTCAGTCGTCATGATGGCCAGCCTGCCACGACCGGGTGACGGGCACCCCGGCGCGGTCAGGGATAGGTGATCTGCGGAAAGTCGCGCCTGGCCTGCTGGAACTGAGTGTCCCAAGTGGACGGCCAGCCGAAGGCAGTGGTCGCCAATCCCCGCAGGTTCACGCCCGCGGCGCCGCTCATGAAGTGAACGAACTCGCCCCAGTTCATCGACCGGGCGAAATCCTGGCCGCTGGCCGGGAAGTACTGGCCCAGCAGGGCGAAGAACCGCACCATCACCTGGGCGTGGCCGTGATCGCGCCACAGCGGGTAGAACCAGTCCCGGAACCAGTGGGTGCCGGCCCGCGGGAAGCTGTCGACGTGGTCGGCGGCCATCATGCGGTCGTAGAAGGACTCGGCCTCGGTGGTCATGCCCAGCGAGGTGTAGACGTCGTAGATGTAGAACTCCATCCACTTGCTGTCACCCCACAGGCCGAACGCGGGGGAGCCGTGCTTGCCCGCCGCGATGGACTCGACGATGTGCCCGGTCTCGTGGGTGGCGACCTCGTACTGCGGCGTGTTCCAGCCCTGGCCGCCGACGTCGCTGACGTTGCGGTAATCGTGCGAAGCGTCGTAGACCGTCGACGGGTGGCCGCCGAAGTACTTGCCCTCGTGGTGGATCGAGTAGAGCCGGTCCGAGGTCATCCGGTTGCCGGAATTGCCGTAGGTGCGCTGCGCGTACTGCCACATGCTGGTCAGGTACGGCAGCGCCCAGCTCTGCGCGTTCGGGTCGACATCGTTGTCGAAGTACAGCGCGACGGTGTCGTTGTAGGCGATCCGCCGGAGGTTCTGGTTGTGCTCGAACCAGTGCTCCTGCCAGTTCGCCGGTGGGGGAGTGAGTGCCGTGCCGCTCGCCGACGCCGTGTCCGCGGCGCCGGGGACCGTCATCGTGAGCAGTATCGCGGCGGCAAGAGACAGCAGTTTCCGCATGATCGCCCCACCTTTGTCCCGGCTCGTGGTGCCGACCGGAACGACGTTAACGCGCGGTGCCCGGACAGTCACTGACAGAACAGGACAAGCCGGGCACCGGCGTCAGCGGCGGCGCTTCAGGGTGCGTTCGTAGTCCTGGAAACGCGCCTTCGCGATCGTCGCGCGATCAGGCGTGCGCAGGACGATGCCCTCGGCCCGCCCGCCCGCCGCGCCGTCGAGCGCGCTGAGCGTGCGGGGCAGCCGTTCGGTGAGGAACTCGCTCATCTCCTGGATGGCACTCGGCAGGACGCCGGGCTCGAGCGTGAACAGCTTCGGGGTCAGCTCCAAGCCGTCCCGTTCGGCGGTTTCCCGCAGTTCCGGCTCGGTGAGGTAGCGCTGGCCGCCGTCCTCCCGCCAGGTCGAAACCTTGACCGGCGGCCAGGTCAGCTTCTCGGCGTAGTCGGACAGCACCGCGACGTCGAACAACCGCAGGCCCACGGCGCGCTCGCCGGTGTACTGCTTCGCCGCGGCGGTGATCTTGCCGCCGTAGACCTCGAAGTAGTGCACCCGGACGACGTCGTGGCCGACCGGGGCAAGCGCTTCCGCCACCGGGCGCAGCGCCGAGACGATGCCCTGCGCCGGATTGCCGATGAGATCGCCCTTGGCGTACAGCAGTTCTTCGCGGCTGCCGAGCAGGAAGGTGCCGTCCGGCAGGGAGATGATCCGCGCGTTGGTGCCGTCGACCTTCTCGGTGCCGATGACCGGGCCGTCGAACCCGGCGCATTCCTCCAGCAGCCCGCCGTTCGTGGCGTCGAGGGCGTGGTAGGTCGGGATCGACGGATACTTGGTCAGGGAGTTCAGCACACCCAGATCCACGGTGCGCACGTCGAAGGTCATCTCAGCCATCCTCGGTTCGGGCGGTGGGCCGATTCTCGAAGATCGGCCGGGCCGGGTCAACGGGGTTTCGCCGCGAACACGATTCGGCAAGGCATGTCACCGATATACGAACATTCGCGTTGAATCTGGCGGCCGGATGAGCGTCCGCCGGCTTTCGGGGGTGACTCGCTGACGTGTGAACGTTCCGGGTGAGTGCTTGCCCACTGCTCGATTTCACACTGTTTCGGCAGTTCACGGCCTCGCCGGTGGCCAGGTGGCCGTCGTGAACGATCACGGAAACGTTCGTGAACCTACTATCGGCCGTGGTCGGGTAATAACTCTCTGCGGCACGGTTTGCGGGTCGGGAATGGCGGATCTGCAGGTCCGGGCAATTCCGGGACACCCCTGTCTTGCACGTACGAAGGAGCCATCCGTGAATCGTCAAACCAGCAGGACCGCGCTTCGCGCCGGCATCATCTGTGGTGCCGCGCTGTTCGCGTCCGCCGTCGCGGCCCCGATGGCCGGCGCGCAGACCACGCAAGACCCGGGCGCCACGCCCGGCGGCCTGGTGGTGACGCATCAGGTGCGGGACAACTCCGGCCAGCGGGTCGGCGCCGTCTCGGCGGGGATCGGCGGCGCGAAGGAGCTGAACTACACCCAGCAGGTGCAGCAGAACGATGAGTGGTGCTGGGCGGCAGACGGTTCCAGCATCGAGCAGTTTCACGGCGCGGGGACCACACAGGACGAGTTCTGCGGCGCGGGCAAGGGCGTCCAGGCAGGTGACTGCCCGAACCAGCCGGCGGAGATCGACGAGATCGTCCGTGGCTTCCAGGGCACGGGGTTCAACGCCACCAGTGCGAACGGTTCCATTTCCTGGCAGGCCGTGCAGAGTCAGATCGACAACGGCAACCCGGCGCTGACCGGCATCTACTGGACCTCCGGCGGCGGTCACGCCGAGGTCATCTACGGCTACGACAGCTCGAACTCGACGCTGAAGCTGGGCGACCCGTGGCCGACCTACCAGCGCTACCAGACGTCGACGTACAACAACTACCTGCGTAACAGCAGGTTCACTTGGGCGGACACCGTCGTCGACATCAGCCAGGGATGAGTATTTTCTGATGATCAAGTCCGGAAGTCGAACGGTCTTCACCGTCCTGGCGGCGGCGTTTCTCTCCATGTTTTTCTCCATGTTCCTCTCCACACCCGCCATGGCGACGGCTGACACCCCCGCGCAGGTTCAGCCGCTGCCACCCGCCGAGCTGACGAAAGCCGTGGCCGCCGCACACGCCCCCGGTGCTCTCAGCTACGCGAAGACCAACTTCCGGCAGAACGGACAGCCTGACCCGGCGACGCTCGCCGTCGCCGGGTCGGGTGTTGTCGCCTACGTCCTCAACCCCGACTTCGTTCGCGGCGTCCCCGGCGTCCCGGCTGGGATCGTCGACTACGTCGCCGTGCCGGTCACCGCTCCGGACGGCCGCGTCGCCACGATGCAGGCCACTCTCGACCCGGCCGATCCCACGCGGACGTGGACCGTCAGCAGCGTGCTTTCCGACAACTACGAACAGACCCTCGCCGGAAAGCTTTCGCCCGGCGCCGTGCTGCTGGGCGAACCGCAGATCAACGGCTGGTACGAGCTCACCGGCCAGGGTGTGCGCCTGCTGCAGGCCAGCCTCCCGCAGACCCCCGTCGGCCAGTTCCTCCCGCTCGCGGACTACCAGCGTGAGGTCCACGACCGGTACGCCGACAAGCTGCCGGGCTCGGCCTACCAGAAGAACGGCTCGCTCGGCTTCGCCCAGAAACCGCCCCCGGTGGCCGCTGCTGCCGACCACACCGGCGCCTACCTCGGGATCGGCGCCGCGACGCTGGCGGTACTGGCCGGGATCGTTATCCTGGTGGCGCGCAACAGAAGGCGGCTCCGTCCGGCAGTGGGCGATCCCGCTGTTTGACGGCCTGTTCGACCGGCTGTGTGACGGGCCGTGTGACCGGCTCAGTCCCACTCGATGTCGACACCGGCGATGCCCGGGCCGACACTCGAGAAGTACGCGTTGATCACTCCGCCCGCTCCACAGTGGAGGGTCTCGCTTTCCAGTGTCTCCCCGTTCTCGCGTTTGCGCAGGCGCCGGGTGCAGCGCACCGGCAGCCGGGCGGGATCGAAGACCAGCTGTAGCAGGTACACGTGCACCGGTTCGCGGAGTGTCCGCAGGTAGCCGGGGCTGTTCCCCGACGCCCCGCCGCTCGAATTGAACGTCATCACGTGTGTCTCGCCCTCGGCGAGCCGGTGGTCGAACAGCAACTCGAAGACGACCCCGGCGGACGACTGCTGCCTGCGCACCCGGCCGATGCGGCAGCCGTCCAGCGCTGTCACCGCCACCGCGTCCATGTCGCTGCCCGGGTCGGCCTGGTGCACGGCGATGAACCGCTCCGCCCCGAACGCCCTCGCCCGCACCACCGTCCGCGCGGTGATGCTCGCCAGCTCGCCGTCCAGTCCGATGTGGACTGTGTCGAGCACCGACAGCATTTCGAGGTCGCGATTGCAGCGGCTCTCGGGATACGCGTCGAACTCGGACAGCAGGGCCGTCGTCGCCAGCCAGGTGTCCGTGAGCTCGGCGAACGTGACGCGGCCAGGGGGCTGCTCGGCCGAGCTCCGCCGGGGCCCGATCAGGACCACGAGCGAATCCTTCGGCAGGCGGAGCACCTGTTCCAGGGCGTGCACGGTGGCCACCGCCCGCGGCAGCTCCGGATGACGCAGCCCACGCTGCCAGTAGCTCAGGGTCGACTGCCCGATCGCGATGCCCTGCGAGGCGAGATGCGCCCGCAGCCGGGACAACGACAGGCCACGGCACTTGATCGCCTCGGACAACGCGTAGTGGAAGGGACCGAAGCGGACCGCGTGTGCCAGCTCGCTGGACAGGTCGTTCCCGGACACGCTGACCACCTCCTGCCGCCTCGACGCCGGCGCGGAGCCGGGTCCGGCAGCGCGCGCTGATCCTGAGAATAGAGCGAGCGCCAGAAATCAGCAGGCCTGCTGTCCAGCTTGATCCGGCGCTGTTCATCGCCGAGGCAGGAGAAACCGGGAAATCCGGTGACCGGAATGGACAGTGCCGCATCACTTTCGCTTCGGTGCTCACGATCATGCCGACTCCTTCGACGATGGACGGGCCGCGCGGGCCGGGCGGTGGGTTACCGTTGACCCTGAAACTCGGATAATACGAGGAGCATATCATATGGATTCCGTACCAGTCGGCGAGCCGGGCGACGGGCGGCTCCGGGCACGGTCGGCCGCGGCCGTGAAGGAGGGGCTGCGCGAGTTGCGCATCTCGTTTTCACTGCTCAATCGCCAGGTGGGCGCGCATCTTCAGGTGAAGGACATCGACCTGGACTGCCTCGAGCTGATCTCCCGGCACGGTCCGCTCAGCCCGAGTGGGCTGGCCCGGCTGGCCGACCTGCATCCCGCCACCGTGACCGGCATCCTCGACCGGCTCCAGCAGGGTGGCTGGGTGGTCCGGGAGCGCCATCCGGAGGCGACGGACCGGCGGGCGATCACCGTCCGGGCCGTGAGCGACCGCAATGCCGAGCTGTTCCGGATCTACTCCGGCATGAACTCCGCGATGGACCGGATCTGCGACGGCTACACCAGGGAGGAGCTGAATCTCATCGCCGCTTTCCTGCGCCTGACGGCCGACGCGGGCCAGCACGCCACCGACGAGCTGGCGGGCGACTAGCCGGGGTCGGCATCGCCAACGTAAAGCGGGAAGGGCTCCCGGATGCCCGAGATCGCTGTCCCGTGCGGCCGGGCCGCGGGCGTGCTGGTTGAGTGACCACGCGGACGTGAACGATTCGACAGGAGACCCCGGACATGGCAGGTTCGCCTGATCCTCACCATCGAGGCCGACAGCATCAGCGCCACGGGCTAGCTCGTGTTGCCAGGTCCCTGAAGGCCACCTTCACGGCGTAAAACGCTGTGAAGGTGGCCTTCAGGGGCAGTCGAGCACGAGGTGCGGGTGCGGTGTGAGGCGCGTCAGCCGAGGAGGCCCAGCGCGATGATCGCGAGCAGGGTGACGGCGGTGGCCAGTGCGGTGACCATGGCGCGCTGGGTGGCGGTGAGGCTGGCGACGGGCATGTTGTTCATGAGGGGTTCCCAAGGGGCCGAAGCGATACTTCCGCAAGAAACAGCGCCCGCGACCACCTCGTCGTTAGCATGGTCGCGCCAGTGTGAGTGAACTCACACTGATACTAGTCTGACCAGGTGAAACGCGTTAGTCAACTCGAGTGACGGCGCCCGCGCACGGTGAACCACAGCACCGCGCCCCCGGCCGTGATCATCCCTGCGAAAGCCGTGCCGCCGACCACGATGGCCTGAGTCATTTTGTGCCTCTTCCGATTGTCTTCCTGATCGGAAGACGTCCGGTGAGCGCGTTGGTGTGGCCAGGGTTGTGGCCGTCACAACCCTGACCACCTGCGGTGATCGGTCAGCGCGCCGCGCTGAGCACCTCGTCGATCCGCGCGGCCAGCTGGAAGTCCTTCGGGGTGAGGCCGCCTGCCGAGTGGGTGCTCAGCCGGAAGGTCAAGGTCCGCCAGCGGATGTCGATGTCCGGATGGTGGTCGGCCGCCTCGGCCAGTTCCGCGACCTTGCCGACCACCTCGATCGCTTTCGGGAAGCTCGGCAGCTCCGCTGTCCGTTCGATCTCCTTGCCGCCCCGGGTCCATCCGGACAGCTTCGCCACTGCTTCGTCCGCCTGTGAGTCACTCAAGAGTTCCGCCATCACTCCATGGTGATCCTTCGTCGGCTACGCTGCACGGTTGCCACGGGAGTCCGGTGCGCTGGGCTGAGAGGCGGGGTAGGTCCCGCGACCGTTCGCACCTGATCCCGGATCATGCCGGCGCAGGGAGGCTTCATCCCCTCCCTGTTCCGTGAGAGCAGGAGGGTAAATGAAACGCAGCGCTCTGCGTGACGTACGCACGGCGGCGGCGTTGGGCCTGGCAGGCGTCCTGGCCGCGAGTTGCTCGCTCGGTGGCGCCTCGGGTGGTGACACGCAGGCAGGCAAGGCCGTCACGCTGGTGACGCACGACTCGTGGGCCGCGCCGCAAGAGGTGCTCGACGCGTTCGAGAAGCAGTCCGGGATCAAGATCACCGTGCTCAAGCAGGGTGACGCCGGTGCGCTGACCAACAAGCTGGTGCTCACCAAGGCCAACCCGATCGGGGACGTCGCTTACGGCGTCGACTCGACGTTCGCCTCCCGTGCGCTCACCGAAGGCGTGTTCGAGTCCTACACCAGCCCGGAGGCCGATCGCGGGCCCCAGCGTTACTCCATCGATCCCGAGCACCGGCTGTCCGCGGTCGACCTCGGCGACGTGTGTGTCAACGTCGACACCGGCTACTTCGCCACGAAGGGGCTCGCCGCTCCGGCGTCCTACGACGACCTGGCCGACCCGAAGTACAAGGACCTGACGGTCGTGGAGAGCCCGGCGACGTCCTCGCCGGGGCTCGCGTTCCTGCTCGGGACGGTCGCGAAGTACGGCGAACAGGGCTGGCAGGGCTACTGGACCAAGCTCAAGGCCAACGGCGTCAAGACGGTCAGCGGCTGGGAAGAGGCCTACACCAAGGACTTCTCCGGTTCCTCCGGCAAGGGGACGAAGCCGATCGTCGTTTCGTACGCGTCTTCGCCCGCCGCCGAGATCGGTGACGACGGCAAGCCGCGGACGAAGGCGATCGCGAGCACCTGCTACCGCCAGGTCGAGTACGCCGGGGTGCTGGCGGGCGGCAAGCAGGCCGAGAACGCCCGCAAGGTGGTGGACTTCCTGCTCTCGCAGCAGTTCCAGGTCACCGTGCCGTCGAACATGTACGTGTACCCGGCTCGCCAGGGTGTCGAGCTGCCCGCGGGCTGGGCCGCCGCGGCGCCCCTGCCCCCGCAGCCCGCGTCGCTGGCGGCGGACAAGGTGCAGGCAGGCCGTGAACAGTGGATCGGCCAGTGGCGTTCACTGCTGGAAGGCTGAACACCCGGGGAACCGGCTTGGCGCTGCTCGCGCTGCTCCCGGTCGGTTTCCTGGCCGTGTTCTTCGCCTGGCCCGTGGTCGCGATCGTCGGCCGCGGGTTTTCGGCGGGCGGCGTCGGCACGGCCGTGGCCGACCCGGAGACCTGGCGGCTGGCCTGGTTCACCGTCGCGACCGCGGCTGGCTCGACGCTGATCGCTGTGCTCGCCGGGATCCCGGTGGCGTTCCTGCTGGCCAGGGTGCGCCTGCCCGGCGTCGGCCTGGTCCGCACGCTGGTGCTGGTGCCGTTCGTGCTGCCCACGGTGGTGGTCGGGCTGGCGTTCCGGGCGCTCTGGCCGGACGGCGGGATCTTCCCGCTGATCCTCGCCAACGCTTTCTTCAACGTCGCCGTCGTCGCGCGGACCGTGTCCGGGCTGTGGTCGCACCTCGACCCCCGGGCAGCGGAGGCCGCGCGGGCGCTGGGTGCTTCGCCGTGGCGGGCGTTCCGTTCGGTGACGCTGCCCGCTCTGGCGCCCGCGATCGCTTCGGCCGCCGCGGTGGTCTTTCTGTTCTGCGCCACGAGTTTCGGGGTGGTGCTGATCCTCGGCGGCTCGCGGTTCCGGACGTTGGAGACCGAGATCTACCTGCGTACGGTCGATCTGCTCGACCTGTCCGGGGCGGCCGCGCTCTCACTGGTCCAGTTCGCGGCGGTGCTGGGCGCGCTCGCGGTCGGGGCGCTGGCCAGGCGACGCCGGGAGAACGCTGTGCGGCTACGTTCGCACCACGAGACCGCGCGGCGCCCGAAGGGTGGCGAGTGGTGGGTCGCCTCCGCCGGATATGCCGTGCTGGCGCTGCTGATGACGCCAATCGTCGCGCTGCTGCTCGAGTCAGTGTCCACTGAGGACGGTTGGAGTTTCGCGGGCTACCGGGCGCTCGCCGGGCATGGCACGCGCGGTGCGCTGCAGGTTTCCGGCTGGGACGCGGCGATGATCTCGCTGCGCACCGCGACCGACGCCACGTTGCTCGCGATGGTCGTCGGCGTGCTCGCTTCCGTGGTGCTGGTCGCGTTGCGGCGCACGCCGGGGCGGCTCGCGCGGGGGATGGGCGAGACGATGGACGTCGCGCTGATGCTGCCGCTCGGGGTCTCCGCGGTGACCGTCGGCTTCGGTTACCTGGTGACGCTCGACGCGCTGCCCGGCGACCTGCGGACGTCGCCGCTGCTGGTGCCGCTGGCGCAGGCGCTGGTGATCATCCCGCTGGTGGTGCGGATGGTGCTGCCGGTGCTGCGCTCGGTCGACGTCCGGCTGCGGCAGGCCGCGTCGACGCTCGGGGCCGGTCCCGCGCGGGTGTGGCGGGAGATCGACCTGCCGCTCACAGCGCGTTCGCTGGTGGCCGCCGCCGGGTTCGGGTACGTGGTCGCGCTCGGCGAGTTCGGCGCGACGAGTTTCCTGGCCAGGCCGGACACGCCGACGTTGCCGGTGGCCGTCGCGACGCTGATTTCCCGGCCGGGTGCGCTCAACAACCAGATGGCCTACGCGGCCTGCGCGATGCTGATGATCGTCACCGTGGTGGCCGTCGCGCTGATCGACCGGTTCGGGTCCGTGCGCGGGCACAGCTCGGTAGGGGAGTTCTAGTGTCGTTGTCGGTGCGGGATCTGTCCGTCCACTATGGATCGTTCGCGGCGGTGCGCGACGCGAGCCTGGACATCGCCGACGGCGAGGTGCTGGCGCTGCTCGGCCCGTCCGGCTCGGGTAAGTCGACGCTGTTGCGCGCGATCACCGGCCTGGAGCCGACGACCGGTGGCACGGTCCGCTGGGACGGCGAGGACCTCGCCGGGACGGCGGTGCACCGCCGCGGGTTCGGGCTCGTGTTCCAGGACGGGCAGCTGTTCCCGCATCGCGACGTCGCCGCGAACATCGCTTTCGGGCTCCGGATGCACGGGGTGCCCCGCGCCGAGCACGCCGAGCGGGTCGAGCGGCTGCTCGACCTGGTCGGGCTGGCGGGCTACGAGCGTCGCCGGGTGACCGAGCTGTCCGGCGGGCAGGCGCAGCGGGTCGCGCTGGCTCGCGCGCTGGCTCCGGAGCCGCGCCTGCTGCTACTCGACGAGCCACTGTCCGGTTTGGACGCCGGGCTGCGCGAACAGCTCGCCATCGACCTCGCGGAGTTGTTGCGGCGCAGCAAGATCACCGCACTGCTGGTGACGCACGATCAGGAGGAGGCGTTCACCCTCGCCGACCGGGTCGCGGTGCTGGACGCCGGGGAGATCCGGCAGGAGGGCGCCGTGCGGCGGGTGTGGCGGCATCCGGCGGACGAGGACGTCGCCCGGTTCCTCGGTGTGACGACGCTCGTCGACGGCGTCGCTTCCGGCGGGGTGGTGTCGACCGCGCTGGGGGAGGTCCGGCTGGCGGAGGTCGGCGACGGGCCGGTGCGGCTCGGGCTGCGGCCGCACGCCGTGTGCGTGGCGGCGTCCGGGATCGCGGGCGAGGTCACCGCCGTGGTGCACCGGCGCGACCACCTGCGGCTCGTGGTCTCCCTGGACGGCGCCGTATCCACAGTGTCCGCTATGTCCATTGTGGATGCTGTGGCGCCGGTCGCGGCCGACGTCCGGCCCGGCGACGTGGTCCGCCTCACGCTGGACCCCGACGGCGTCGCCGTGGTCGGCTGACGCCGTCGAGGCCGCGTTTGTGGCGTCTAACGCCGTCATGGTGGCCTTCAGAGGCGCTTAGCCGTCTCGGGTGGTGAGGCGGGCGTAGGCGAGGGAGAGCGCGACCACGATGTAGCAGAGCGCGCGCAGTGCGCCCTGGTTGAGCTCCGTGAGGTCCAGCGGGTCCATCAGGACGCCGACCGGTGCGGAGGTCCAGTTCTTGTTGAGCAGGAACGGGTGCAGCCAGTCCACAGCGGACAGGAAGCCGAGGATGGTGAACACGATCGTCCCGGCCAGCACCGACGAGACCACCAGCATCGGGTGCTCGGTCCACGCCGAGATCGCCAGCGCCACCGCCCCGACCGCCCACAGCTGCAGGGTGACCCAGCAGGCCACAAGCAGGATCCGGCCCAGCGCGTCGGTCAGTGACAGCGTCGTGCCCGACAGCGTGAACAGCGAGTCGCTGCCGTTGATGATCAGCCCGGTCAGCACAGCCGTCAGCGTCATGGCGAACGTCGCCACCAGCGAAACCACCCCGACGCCGAACGCCTTGACCGCCAGCAGTCGTCCCCGGCTGACCGGCGCGACCAGCCAGCCGCGCAGGGTCCCGTGCGCGGCCTCGCCCGCGATCGCGTCCGCCCCGGCCATCGCCGAAGCGAGCGGGAGCAGCAGCGTGATGGTCAGGGTCAGTGCCGCGATCGGCAGCACGAAGGCGTTGCTCACCGCCGTCCCCAGCAGTGCGCCGCCGCCGCTGTCGTTACTCGGGCCGGTGTCGGCGTTCGAGTCCACCAGGGTCAGCCCGATCCCGATGACCACCGGGATCAGCGCCAGCATGGCGAGCACGATCAGCGTGCGCGGACGGCGGAAGATCCACCGCAGCTCGGCGGCGAACAGCCGGGGCAGGCCCACGGTGTCGTGCCCGGTCCTGGCGGCGGGTGCCGCGATCGCCTGTGTCATCACGCCACCTCTCCGTCCGTCGGGTTGGGACTGTCCGTTGTGGACGCGTCCGGTTGGGTCAGCCTGGCGAAGAGGTCTTCGAGGCCGGTGCGGGACCTGGTCGCCTCGTGCACGGCGACGCCGCCACGGACGAGGAGCTCCAGTACCGCGGGTGCGGTGGTCGTGGTGAGGTCCACGCGGATGCCGTTCGGAGTGAGCCGGGCGCCGATCCTGTTCTCCCGCAACGTCTCCACCGCGAGGTCGGCGTCCGGTGTGGACACCAGGAACCCGGCGTTGCCCGACTCCAGCAGCTCGGCCAGCTCGCCCTGCGCGACGACGTTGCCCGCCTGCAGCACGGCGACGTGCGTACAGGTCGCCTCGACCTCGGCCAGCAGGTGCGAGGACACGATCACCGTCGCGCCCTCGGCGTGCAGCTCGGCGATGATCCGGCGGATCTCACGGGTGCCCGCCGGGTCGAGGCCGTTGGTCGGCTCGTCCAGGATGACCATCTTGCGCGGCACCAGCAACGCGCTCGCCAGGCCAAGCCGCTGTTTCATCCCCAGCGAATAGCCCTTGTACCGCCGGTGCGCGGCGTCGGTCAGGCCGACGCGCGTCAGCGCCTTCTCGACCGCCACGGGAATGCCCGCGGAGGTCAGCCTCGGCTCGGCGGCGGCGACGCGCAGCAGGTTGTCCCTGCCGGAAAGGAAAGGGTGGAACCCCGGGCCCTCGACCAGCGCGCCGACGTCCGGCAGCGAGTGCCCCGCGCCCTCGGGCATCGGCCTGCCGAGCAGCTCGACCTCGCCCTCGGTCGGCCGGACCAGGCCGAGCAGCATCCGGATCGTGGTGGTCTTGCCGGAGCCGTTCGGCCCGAGCATGCCCAGCACCGCGCCCTCCGGCACGTCGAGGTCGACGTGGTCCACCGCGACCGTGCCGCGGTACACCTTGCGCAGCCCCCTGGTGCGCGCGGCGAGGGGGACGGACGGGGCGGCCACCTCCGAAGAGGTGGCCGCCCCAGCGACGGTGGTGGTCACTTCGTGCCCAGTGCCTCGAACAGCACCTGCTCGGGGACGGCGCCGGCGGCGAACCGGCCGTCGTCGGCGAGCACCGCGGTGCCGACCTTGGTGGTGATCAGGTAGCCGCTGCCCCAGGTGCCGCTGACCGGCTTGCCGATCTTGGCCAGGATGGCCTTCGGGTCGACGCCTCGACCGGGCTGGCCCTGCTCGCCCGAGGGCGCCTTGCCCGCCAGCAGATCCGCCGGGACCTTGCCGGTGAGCACGGTGTCCCAGCCGTCGCCGACGATCTTGACGTCCTTTTCGGCCGTCTGCTGGGCCTGGTCAAGGGTGCCCTGATCGAGCTGCGGCTGCTTCTCGGTCACCTTCGCGCCCTTCGGCGGGGTGAACTCGAAGAGACTCGCGGACTGCTGGGCGAACTGGATGTCGGTGAAGGTGACCTGCAGCGCGGGCTCGCTCGAGCCGTTGTTCATCACCGAAAGCCGCAGCGGGACCCGCTTCTCGGCGTCCACCGCGACGCGGATCTCACGCAGCAGCGTCCGCTCCGTCGGCTTCGGGGTGAAGACGACTTCGTACGCGGAGCGCCCGGCGACCTTCGCCGTGCCGTCGACGCTGACAGTGCTGCTCTCGCGGACCTTCGCCAGCAGCTCCTTGGCCGCGGCTGTCGGGTCGGTGACCTTGTCGCTGCCCGCGTCGGCCTTCTTGGCGACGTCGGCGGGGATGGTCGTCTTGGTCGCGGCGTTCGTCTGGGAGTTGTAGTCCCAGACCGTCGCGCCGTTGTGGACGACCGTCTCCTGGCTGCTGCCCTTGGACACGGTGAGCTTGCTCTTGCCGGCGCCGTCGCTGTAGATGTGCGCCGAATCCATGCTCAGCGGGTTGGCCCCGGGAACGATCTGGCCGATGCCCGGCAGGCCGAGGTTGTTGGTGACCTTGACGGTGCCGTCGAACGCGGGCTGCTGCGCCGTCACGGCCGACTGCGCCAGTTCCTCGGCGCTGATCTGCGGCAGCACCGGCGGCGCGTCCCCGGCCGACGCGGGCATCGCGATGACGGCGAGGCCGCCGATGCCGAGCGCGGTGCCCACCGCGGCGGCGGTGAGTGCCCTCTTCTTCGGATCCATGCTCATCTCCCTGCTTTCCCGGACTCGAGTGTGCCCGGTTCCCAGCGACGACGCTTCCCTCCCGAGGCTGAGATACCGCTGAGCTTCTGCCATGGCGGCTGAGATGGTGCTGAGAGCGCGCGCGTGAGTAGCGGAAACCGTGAATGATGAGACAGGTGAAACCTCGGGTGCTGGTGGTCGACGACGAGCTGGGTGTGCGTAAGGCGCTGCATCGCGGACTGCGCGCGGAGGGCATGGACGTGGTCACCGCCGGTGACGGGCCCAGCGGGCTGAAACTCGCCCGGACGGGTTCCTTCGATGTGGTGCTGCTCGACATCATGCTTCCGGGGCTGTCCGGTTACCGCGTGTTGCAGCACCTGCGGGCCGAGGGCGTGACGACGCCGGTGTTGCTGGTGTCGGCGAAGGACGGCGAGGTCGACCAAGCGGACGGCCTCGATCTGGGCGCCGACGGCTACCTGGTGAAGCCGTTTTCGTTCGTGGTGCTGGTCGCGCAGGTACGCGCGGTGCTGCGCCGGGCGGCTCCGGACAGCGCCCGCGGGCCGCTGCGGCTCGGCGCGCTCGAGGTCGACCGCGCGCTGCGACAGGTCCGCTGGGACGCCGCTGAAGTCGCGCTGAGTCCCCGCGAGTTCGCGCTGCTCGAGGTCCTCGTCGGCCGCGCGGGCACGGTCGTCACCAAGGACGAGCTGCTGCGCGCGGTGTGGGGCGACGAGCAAGCCGCGACGCGCAACGTCGTCGAGGTGTACGTCGGCTACGTGCGCCGCAAGCTCGAAGCCGTCGGCGCGGGCGCACTGCTGCGGACCGTGCGCGGGCACGGCTACCTGGCGTCCGACGCGCAGCTGGACGAGGTCATCACCCCGGCGGGCCGGGGGTGATCGGGTCGCCTTCGTGGTGGCGCCGCCGGTCCCTCCAGGTCCGGATCACCCTGCTGGGCGCGGCGGTAACCCTGGCCTGCCTGCTGGGGCTCGCCGCGCTCGCCGCGGGCAAGCTCGAGCCCCTGCTCATCGACTCCGTGGACGGCGACCTGACCACGGCCCTGCACTCGGCGAGCGCGGACGTGGCCACCGGACGGCCGCTCGCGGCGTCCGGCGTGACCGTGCGTGTGCTCGACACCGCGGGTAGTCCGCTCGACGGCAGCCCGCCTGCCCCGCTCGGGTCCGGTGACATCCGCGCGCTCAAGGCCGGTGAACCGGTGACCACCGGGCCGGAGCCGCGGTGGCGCTGGCTGGGGACGGTCGTCAGCACTCCGGACGGGCGGCAACGTCTGATCGTCGCCGGGACCGGGCTCGTCGGATTCACCGCCGCGGTGCACTTCGGCGGGGTCTGGCTGATCGTCGTCTCGCTGCTGGGCGCGTTCCTCGCGGGCCTCGCGACCTGGCTTGTCGTGCGATCGTCGCTACGCCCTGTAGCCAAGATGCGAGGCTTGGTGCGGGCGCTCCCGCCGGGGCAACGCTTGCCGCTGCCGGGCTCGCACGACGAGCTCCGCGCGCTCGCGGAGGAGTTCAACGCCCTGCTCGCGCGCCAGGAACAGGCCAGCGAACGCCTGCGCCGGTTCACCGGCGACGCCGCGCATGAGCTGCGGTCGCCGGTGGCGTCGATCCGGGTCCAGGCCGAGGTCGCCGTCACGAACCCGGACGCCGACCTCGCCCACGAAACGCTGGAGGACGTCCTCATCGAGGCCGTGCGGCTTTCGGCGTTGCTCGACGGCCTGCTCGCGCTCGCCAGGTCCGACGCGGGCGAGTTGCCGCCGCCCGAGCCCGTCGAGCTGGTGAGCGAGGTCCGTGACGCGGTCGCCAGAATGCCCGCGGGCTCGCCGGAGACCAGGGTGAGCGGGACGGTCGGCGAGGCATGGGCGCTCGCCACGCACGCCGAGGTCGAGCTGGTCCTCAGCAACCTGCTGCGCAACGCCTCCCGTTACGCGCGCGGCCAGATCGTGGTGTCGGTGCTCGGCTCGAAGTCGACCGTCCGGGTGGTGGTCGACGACGACGGCCCCGGTATCGCCCCGGAACACCGCGAGCGCGTTTTCGACCGTTTCTACCGGGTCGCCGACGACCGGGCCCGCTCGTCCGGCGGCACCGGCCTCGGGCTGGCGATGGTCGCGGAGGCCCTGCGGCGGCGCGGCGGGCGGGTTCAGGTCGGCGAGTCACCGGACGGTGGGGCGCGCTTCCAGGTGACCTGGCGGGCCGCGGGGTAGTTTCCTGTTTCGTGAACACCGTGATCGTCGGCGCCGCCATCGTGCGCGGCGGGGAACTGCTGGCCCAGCAACGCGATTGGCCCGCCGCCCACGCCGGGCAGTGGGAGCTGCCGGGCGGGCGCGTGGAGCCGGGGGAGTCCGAGCCGGAAGCGCTGCGCCGCGAGTGCCAGGAGGAGCTCGACGCGGACATCGAGGTGACTGACCGCGTCGGCGAGGATGTCGCTTTGCCAGGCGGGAAGGTGCTTCGCATCTACGCCGCTTCGCTTACTTCGGGCTCGGGAGAGCCTCGCGCGGTCGAGCACCGGGCGTTGCGGTGGCTTTCCGCCGAGGACCTCGACGAGGTCGACTGGCTGCCCGCGGACCGGATCCTGATCCCGGCCATGCGCGCCTGCATGAGGGGGAATCCGTTGCGGTGAACCCGGGCTGGTCTCGCTGCCCCGGCCGTCATGCGGTCCTAGCGTGCACCGCATGACGGAGGAATCCACGGCGCGACGGCGCGTGCTGGGCAGCGAACTGAGGGCGAGCCGGAAGGCGAGACGCTTCACCGGCAGCGAGCTGGCGCGGCGCGCCGACGTCCCGCAGAGCCAGGTTTCCCGCTGGGAGAACGGTTTCCGCGAGATGAGCACGATCGAGGCGGCCATCTACCTCGCCAGTTGCGGAACGATCGGCCCGGAACGCGACCGCTTGCTGGCGCTGACCAGGCCACCGAGCGACCTGTACTGGGTGCAACCGTACTTCGACCGGTTGGTCGACCCGATGAAGTCCCTGATCATCCAGGAGAACCTGGCCTCGTCGATCATCAAGTTCGAACCCGTCGTCATTCCCGGTCTCATCCAGATCGAACCGTATGCGCGGGCACTGTTCGAAGACGACGGGCGACACGCGTCGAATCGCATCGACTTCCTGGTCGCCGCCCGGCTGAATAGGCAGAAACTCCTGCATCGCAAGGAGCCGCCGCACTGCACTTTCTTCGTCCACGAACGCGCGCTGCGCTCGGTGGTGAACGGGCCGGAAACCATGCACGGGCAGGTGTTGCACCTGCTGCTGTGCGACAACCTGCCGCACTGCGCGGTCCGGGTCGTTCCCGAGTCCAGCCGGGTCCATCGCACCCTCGGCACCGCGTTCGCCATCATGGATTTCGCCGATCAGCCTGCGGTGGTGATGGCGGACTCCTACGCCGCGATGCTGTTCATCGATGATCGGGTCGCGGTTGATGCGTACAGCCTGCTCGCCGAGAGACTGGGAAGGGCAGCCTTGGGTGAGGCACAATCGCGGGAGATGCTCTCCCGGTTGGCGGGTGAGTACCAGCGCATGGAGGACTAGTGCCGTGACGGCCTTCGAGCGGACCTGGGTCAAGAGCAGCTACAGCAAGGGTGGCGAACACGACGACTGCGTCGAGATCGCCCTCGCCCCGCGGATCACGGCCATCCGCGACTCGAAGGCCCCGGCCGCCGGGCACCTCACCCTCGCCCACCCGGCCTGGTCTGCCCTCGTCACCACCCTCCGCGCGTAGTTCGACTGTCCCTGAAGGCCACCATGACGGCGTCTAACGCTGTGAAGGTGGCCTTCAGGGACCTTCCTCCTTGCAGGACCCGCGCGCCTCAGTTGCCGCCGATGAGGCGGAGCGCGGACGAGAGGCGGTGCTCGCCGCGCTCGGCCGCGCGGGCCGCGCCCGCCTTGCGGACGCGGTCCAGCTCGGCCGGGTCGGCGAGCAGGGCCACCGTGCCTTCGCGCACCGGGCGTAGTTCCTCGATCACCGCTTCGGCGACGGCCTCCTTCAAGGCGCCATAGGACGGGAAGTGCTCCGCCAGTACCTCCGGTTTGCCGCCGGTGCAGGCGGCGAGGATCTCCAGCAGGTTCGCCATCCCCGGCCTGGTCTCCGGCGAGAACACCGGCCTCGTGCCGCCGTCGGTGACCGCGCGGCGGATCTTGCGGCGGATCTGGTCGGGCTCGTCGAGCACGAACACCACCCCCACCTCGTCCCGCGCGGACTTCGACATCTTCCGCGTCGGGTCGGCCAGGTCCTTCACCCGCGCGCCGGACGGCGGCAGCACCGCCTTCGGCATGGTGAACACGTCGCCGTAAGTGCCGTTGAAGCGCTTCGCCAGCGCTCGCGCCAGCTCCACGTGCTGACGCTGGTCCTCGCCGACCGGCACTTCGCCCGCGCCCTGCAGCAGGATGTCGGCCGCCATCAGCACCGGATAGGTCAGCAGCGACAGTCGCACCCCGGCCTGGCCCTTGGATTTCTCCTTGAACTGGATCATCCTGGCGGCCTCGCCGTAGCTGCAGGTGCACTCCAGGATCCAGGTGAGCGCGCCCAGCTCCCTGGCGATGTCGGACTGCACGAACACCCGCTCCGGCGCGATCCCGGACGCGATCAGCATCGCGAGTTGCTCGGCCGCCAGCGATCGGAGTCTCGCCGGGTTGTGCGTGGTCGTCATGCCGTGCATGTCGGAGACGAAGTAGAGGTCCTCCGGCCCGCCCTCCGCGGCCCACCGCCGGATCGCGCCGAGGTGGTTTCCGAGCTGGATGTGACCCGACGGCGTGATACCGGACAGCCTGATCATGAAATATGCCTGCCTTCCTGGGGGTGGTCGCCCCGCGGGTGGTCCCGGCACACGAAAAAGGCCGCCCGTCGGGGCGGCCTCGGTGGGGTCTGCTGCGGCAGATCTTCGTCAGCGCAGGACCGGATGGGCCGCCGTGGACGGCCACCACTGGGTGCTCTGCGTGAACATGCGCCGAGCATACGTCACCCATTCCGGGCACTCAAGCCCAACACGGGCGACGTCGCGGGCGCAAAGACGGGTCAACGGCGCGACGCGGGTCTAGGTTCGAAGGATGTACGTCGTGCTGCTGAACTACACCGCACCCATCGAGGAAATCGACTACGTGCTGCCCGACCATGCCGAGTGGCTGGCCAAACAGTACGAAAACGGGCACTTCCTCGCCTCCGGTAAGCGCGAGGCCCGCATCGGCGGGGTGATCCTCACCCGCCCGATGCTGCGCGGGAAACTGGACGCGATCCTTGCCACCGACCCGTTCTCCGTGCGGCATCTCGCGCGGTACGAGGTGATCGAGTTCTCGCCGACCAAGACCGCGCCGGAGCTCCGGCTTGTCAACGAGGCCGTTACCACTCATTTCGGCGCGAGCTGAGTACAGGCGAATCAGGGAACCATTCTCCGGCGCTTTGTTCAGGCGGCGTCGGCCAATTTTGTCTTGGCTTTTTTCAGTGCCAGGACGGGGCATTTCTTGCACCGCGGCTTGGACCGGCAGCATTTCTTTTTGAGCTTGCCGGCCTTCATCAGCTTGCGGACGACCTCGGTGGGGTCGCGCGGCTGTTTCTTGCCCACTGAAGTGCTCCTCGGATACGGCTGCGCTGTCGCCCTACAGATTAGGTGAGCCTAACCGATGTGGGGCGTGGCGCTGCTCACAATCCGGCTACAGGTATCCTGGAAGGGACCGCGTGTGGCCAGAGTGGGCCGCGTGGTGCCTGGCGACTGTGTTCCCCACACTGCAGCGCGAGCACTGCGGTCAGCCAACTTGATCCTAGTCCCAGGAGTCTTCGCGTGCCCGCAGCAAGCGCCACCAGTGTCGAAACCGGCCGGTCGACGTCCGGTAAGACCCGGCCCGACCTGCGCAACGTCGCCATCGTCGCCCACGTCGACCACGGCAAGACCACCCTGGTCGACGCCATGCTCCGCCAGTCCGGCGCCTTCGCCGAGCGGGCCGAGCTGGTCGACCGCGTCATGGACTCCGGCGAGCTCGAGCGTGAAAAAGGCATCACGATCCTTGCCAAGAACACCTCGATCCACCGTCAGTTCCCCGACGGCCCGGTGACCATCAACGTTATCGACACCCCCGGCCACGCCGACTTCGGCGGTGAGGTCGAGCGCGGCCTCGCGATGGTCGACGGTGTCGTCCTGCTGGTCGACGCGAGTGAGGGTCCGCTGCCGCAGACCCGCTTCGTGCTGCGCAAGACCCTCGAGGCCGGCCTACCGGTCATCCTCGTGGTCAACAAGACCGACCGTCCCGACGCCCGGATCTCCGAGGTCGTCGAAGAGACCCACGACCTGCTGCTCGACCTGGCGGGTGACATCGAGAACGCTGACCTCGACGCCATCCTCGACCTGCCGGTCGTCTACGCCTCCGCGCGCGCCGGCAAGGCGAGCCTCGAGCAGCCCGCCGACGGGACGATCCCCGAGAGCGAAAACCTCGACCCGCTGTTCGACACCCTGATGCGCCACGTGCCGCCGCCCTTCGCGGACAAGGAAGGCCCGCTGCGCGCGCTGGTCACCAACCTCGACGCGTCGAACTTCCTCGGCCGCATCGCGCTGATCCGCATCCACTCCGGCAACCTGCGCAAGGGCCAGACGGTCGCGTGGATGCGCGAAGACGGCACGATCCAGAACGTCCGCATCTCCGAGCTGCTGGTCACCGAGGCGCTCACCCGCGTCCCGGCGACCGAGGCCAGTGCGGGCGAGCTCGTCGCCATCGCCGGTATCCCCGAAATCACCATCGGTGACACCCTCGCCGACGTCGAGAACCCCGAGGCCCTGCCCCGGATCCACGTCGACGAGCCCGCCATCTCGATGACCATCGGCGTCAACACCGGCCCGCTGGCCGGCCGTTCCGGCGGTGACAAGGTCACCGCGCGCCTGGTCAAGACCCGCCTGGACCAGGAGCTCATCGGTAACGTCAGCATCAAGGTGCTGCCGACCGAGCGCCCCGACACCTGGGAGGTCCAGGGCCGTGGCGAGCTGGCGCTGGCCATCCTCGTCGAGCAAATGCGCCGTGAAGGCTTCGAGCTGACCGTCGGCAAGCCGCAGGTGGTCACCAAGACCATCGACGGCAAGCTGCACGAGCCGTTCGAGCGCCTGTCGATCGACTCGCCGGAGGAGCACCTCGGCGGCATCACCCAGCTGCTCGCGGCGCGCAAGGGCCGCATGGAGCACATGGCGGGCCACGGCTCGGGCCGCATCAAGCTCGACTACGTCCTCCCGGCGCGTGGCCTCATCGGCTTCCGCACCGACTTCCTGACCGACACCCGCGGCACCGGCATCGCGAACCACGTGTTCGAGGGCTACTTCCCGTGGGCGGGCGAGATCCGCACCCGCCACTCGGGTTCCTTGGTCGCCGACCGGTCCGGCCCGATCACCGCGTACGCGATGATCCAGCTGGCCGACCGCGGCACGTTCTTCGTCGAGCCCGGCGCCGAGGTGTACGAGGGCATGGTCGTGGGCGAGAACCCGCGCGCCGAGGACCTCGACATCAACATCACCAAGGAGAAGAAGCTGACGAACATGCGTCAGTCCTCCGCCGACGTGATGGAGACGCTGGCCCGCCCGCGCAAGATGGGCCTGGAAGAGGCCCTCGAGTTCTGCTCGGTCGACGAGTGCGTCGAGGTCGCCCCGGACGTCGTCCGCATCCGCAAGGTGACGCTCGACATCGCCTCGCGCGCCAAGGAGCGCAACCGCAACAAGAACCGCAACGACGGCGCGAAGAGCTGACCCAGCTCTAACTCCCGAGTGTCATGAAAGGGTCTTTCCAGGCAATTTTTGCCCGGAAAGACCCTTTCATGACATCGAGGGGTGTCGGTTCCCGGCGCCGGTCACCGCGACCGAACCCGCGACCAGTGTCACCCGTGGCAGCCGCTTGGCCAGCGCCGCGCCCACTGTCGGCAGGAGCACCGTCGGCGCGGTCAGCATGAGCAGCCACAGCCCGGTGGTTTCGCGCGTGCCCGGCAGCAGGGGCGTGAGCAGCGGGACGACCGCCGTGATCGCCGCGGGCACGCCGAACACCGCGCGCCAGCCGAGCGTGTCCACCAGCAGTCCGCCGAGTGTCGGCCCGAACGCCAGGCCGACCCCGAGCACCGTGCCGAGCAGGCCGAACGCACGTGCCCTGGCCGTGCCGGAGAAGGTCACGGTGAGGATCGACCCGCCGGTGGCCGCGCCGATCCCGGCGAGCGCGCGCACGAGGTTGAGCACCACGACGTCGTCGATCAGCATGCTCGTGACGCCGCCCGCGCAGTACAGCGCGACTCCGGCCGCGAAGATCCGTCGCCTGCCGAGGACGTCGGCCAGCGAGCCGGTGACCACCAGGAAACTCGCGAAGCAGGCGTTGTAGCCGTTGACCACCAGTTGCGTCGCGGCGAGTCCGGCGTGCAGGTCCTTACCGATGTCCGGCAGGGCGATCGAGGCCCCGGTGATCGTCAGTGGGAAGGTGAAGACCGCCAGCAACTCGGTCATGAGGATCAAGGCACGCCGGGTCACCACCGCAACGCAGCGACGCCCGCCGGTCAGGGCGAAGGGTTTTGTCATCGGGGGAAGCGGGCCCACCGGGAACCCGGACGCCCTGCCGGACGTCCTCCTCTTGGCGGTACCTCAGCCGGTCGAGTTGGTTCCCCGCCGATGTGGGAATCTCGGAGACGCGGCCGGGAGGGACGTGGCAGCATGGCGACTCCGCTCGTCGGGGGCGAAGTCGGGGAACGTGGGAGGAACTGCGCGTGCGGGACAAACGCAAGGCGACGCTGATACTGGCGCTCGCGGCCGTCGTCCTCACTGCCTGCTCGAACACGCCGCCACCACCCGTGGTCGCCTCGCCCGTGGCCTCGACGTCGGCGACGCCGGTCAAGACGCCGTCCCAGATCGTCGTGGGCGTGGACGACGTGCTCGGCGGCTACAACCCGCACAACCTCGCGGACTCCTCGCAGGTCACCTCCGCGCTCTCCCAGCTGCTGCTGCCGTCCGTGTTCCGCCAGAAGGACGACGGGACGACCGAGCTCGACAAGAGCCTGATGAAGTCGGCCTCGGTGCTGTCGCAGCAGCCGTTCACGGTGGCCTACGACATCCGCCAGGAGGCCGCCTGGTCCGACGGCGCCCCGGTGGCCGCCGAGGACTTCGCGTATCTGCGCGAGGCGATGCGTGACCAGCCCGGCGTGATCGCGCCCGCCGGGTACCGGCTCATCTCCGACATCCAGTCCCGTGAGGGCGGCAAGCGTGTCGAGGTGACCTTCTCCACGCCGTACCCGGGCTGGCAGACGTTGTTCTCCGACCTGCTGCCCGCCCATCTGCTCAAGGACGCGCCCGACGGCTGGAAGGGCGCGCTCGCGACGGCCTTCCCGGCGGTGGCGGGGCCGTTCTCCATCAAGTCGCTCGACCAGGCCCGCGGCGAGATCGTCCTGGAGCGCAACGAGCGCTACTGGGACAAGGTCGCCGCGGTCGACAGGGTGATCCTGCGCCGGGCCGACCAGCAGAGCCTGGTGACGGCGTTGCGCAGCGGGAACGACCAGTTCGCGCTGACCAGGACCGACGCCAACGGGCTCGGGCAGCTCGCCGCGCTCGGCACCGCCGTCCAGCTGCACACCGTCGCCCGGCCGATGGTCGCCGACGTACTGCTCCGGCCGGTCAGCCCGGCGCTGGCCGACCCGCAGGTCCGCGCCGGGATCGTCGCCCTGCTCGACCGGCCAAAGCTGATCACCGGCGGCGTGGCTGGCGGCCCGTCGGCCACGCTGCACGCGGACTCCCAGGTGCGTGCGCCCTCAGTGACCGGCTACGCGCCGACGATCCCGTCCGCGGGGCCACCGTCGGCGCCGGACCCGGCGAAGGCCGAGCAGCTGCTCAAGGCCGCCGGGTACAGCAAGGACGCGGGTACCTGGCGCAAGAACGGCAAGACCCTTTCGCTCGTGGTCGCCTCGCCGGGCAAGCAGGAGCCGTACGCGACCATCGCCAAGGAGCTCACCCGTCAGCTCATCGCGGCCGGGATCGAGGTCAACGCGATCACGCCGCAGCCGCGGGACCTGTTCGGCACTCAGCTGGCGATGCCGGTGCTCGACGGCCAGGCGCAGAGCACCCCCGACACCGCGGGCACCGTGGGTGTCGACATCGCGGTCGTGCCGCAGGCGACCGGGGGCGACCTGCCGTCGGTACTCGCGTCCACTTTCGGCTGCCGGCCGGGCCAGCCGACCACGGACAAGACCAAACCGGTGATTCCCGCGAACGCCGCCGGGTTCTGTGACGCGAGCCTTCAGTCCACGATCGACTCGACGCTGACCGGGGCCACGCCGATTGCCGAGGCGCTCTCCACCCTGGAACCGGAATTGTGGCGGCAGAACGTGGTCATTCCGTTGTTCCAGCTCGCGGATACCCTCGCGATCGGCTCGGGCATTTCCGGGGTAACCGCAGGTCCCCCCATGGTGGGCCCGTTCGGGTCGGCCGTGAACTGGACCCGCGGCCCCAAGTAGCCGTATTGAAACCATCTCAGCGTTCCGGGTCGATCCGGAACGCGCGAACGGGTGGTTTGATTCCAGCTGGTAATCGATTGATTTCTTAATGTCATCCACTAGAAGTCTGCTTGAAGTCACCCTTTGGTCACGATCGACCTCGAAGTGGTGACTGTTCGTACTTTTCCTTTCTAGCGTCTGCCCCCAGTGCGCCAATTGAGTGTCGCTTGGCGTGTCATAGGCTCCGGACCATCTACCGGAGCGGTGTGGGCCCCTGTTCGGATGTCAGGGGACCAGTGCTAGGAGGGCACAGTTCATGAGGAGATCCAAAGCAGTCTCCGCCTGGTCGCTGGCCGCAGCCGCGGCGCTTCTGCTGAGTGCTTGCAGCGGTGGCGGTAGCGACAGCGGAAGCACCGACCAGAACGGCTCATCGACCGACGTCAAGAGCATGGCGGTCGGCAAAGCGGAGAACGGCGACAACTTCAAGCTCGCGGACACCCCGGGGTTTGACAAGACCATCACCGTCGGCATCGATGACGGCTACTCGGCGTACAACAACCAGACCGCCGACAGCAACACGATCTACAACAACTTCATCTTGACCTCGGTGCTCTCCGGCACGTTGAAGCTCGACGGCAACAACAAGGTGCTGCTCAACAACGACGTGTTCGACTCCTGGACGGTCACCTCCAAGGAGCCGCAGGTCGTCGAGTACAAGATCAAGCCGAACGTCAAGTGGTCGGACGGCGCCGCCTACGACTGCAAGGACCTGTACCTGGCCTGGCTGTCGCAGAGTGCCAAGGCGAAGGACGCGGACGGCAAGGACCCGTTCAACCCCGCGTCGTCCACCGGGTACTCGCTGATCGACAAGGCCGAGTGCAAGGACAACCTGACCTTCACCACCACCTACAGCGCCCCGTACCTCGACTACAAGGGCCTGTTCAACGCCCCGGCGATCATGCCGGCGCACATCCTCGAGGCCAAGACGGGCATCGCGGACATCACCAAGGTCGCCCCGACCGGCGACCCGGCCGTCGTCAAGAAGGCCGGTGACTTCTGGCAGACCGCTTGGAAGGGCTTCAAGGCGGACATCATGCCGTCGTCGGGCCCCTACAAGATCACGGCCTTCGACGCCAACCAGAAGGCCGTCACCCTGGAGAAGAACCCGCTGTGGATCGGCGGCAAGGGTGGCCCCTCGAAGCTGATCGTCAAGGCCATGGAAGACACCAAGGCGATGGCGACCGCGCTGCAGAACGGCGAGATCGACGTGGCCGGGTCGACCCAGCCGGACGCCACCGCGGCGGGCACGCTGAAGAGCCTCGCGGCTCAGGGCGTCACCTACGGTTCGGCTCCCGAGCTGAGCTACGAGCACATCGACCTCAACTACGCGCGCATGTTCAAGGACAAGGACCTGCGCAAGGCCGTGTTCGAGGGCATCAACCGCACGGAGATCACGGACAAGCTGCTGAAGGACGTCCAGTCGGACGTCCAGCCGGACAACAGCATCGTTTTCTTCCAGGGCGAGCAGGGCTACCAGGACCTGTACAGCAACAAGGCCGGTCTCGGCGCCGAGGCCGCGGGCAAGACGCTGTCCGGCGCCGGCTGGGTCAAGGGTGGCGACGGCATCTACGCGAAGAACGGTCAGCGTGCGTCCTTCAAGATCACGCACAACCAGAACGCGCGTCGCAGCCAGACCGTCGAGATCGTGATCTCGCAGCTCAAGCTCGCGGGCATCGAGGCCAAGGACGAGACCGACGCGAACTTCCTCAAGGGTGGCCGCGTCAGCACTGGTGACTGGGACGCCTGCCTCTTCGGCTGGAGTGCTCAGCCGTTCAAGGCGGAGTCGCGTGCCATCTACATCAGCAAGTCGGCCGGCGGCAGCCAGAACTACCAGGGCCTGGCCGACCCGGCGATCGACGCGGCCTACAACAAGGCCGTGACGACCACTGACGAGGCCGTGCAGCGGCAGTCGTACCAGGACGCCGACAAGGCGATCTCGGAGCAGTACGCGACGCTGCCGATTTTCCAGACCCCGTCCATGTGGGCGTTCAAGGGCATCGACAAGGTCTACCAGACCTCGTACGACGGTGTGCTGTGGAACGTCGGCGAGTGGGAGCAGAAGAAGTAGGCTCTCGAGCCGATCTCTTCCGTTCTCCGAAAGACAATCCTGGTGAAGTCGGGGGCGGGGCCACAAGCCCCGCTCCCGGCTTCAGCCGGAAGTAGCTGTTGACCGTAGGGTCACCCCCGTTACGGTAGACAACCGGGCGAGGGTCAGAGCAGTTGGCCGGACCAGGCCCGGATGAGGAGCAGTTCGTTGTGAACCTGGTGATCTACGTCCTTCGCCGTCTGGCGATTTCCATTCCCGTCCTGCTGGTCGGGACCTTTTTGTGTTTCGTGATGGTGGCAGGCACCGGTGATCCACTCGGTGAGCTGCGCAGCAACCCGAACATCAGCGCGGCCGCGCTCGCGCAGACCGCGCACCAGCTCGGCCTCGACCAGAACATCGTCACGCGCTACTTCACCTGGCTCGGGCACTTCCTGAGCGGTGACTGGGGCATTTCCATCGCACAGGGCAACGCGCTCGCGCCGGTGGCGCCGAAGGTCATCGCCGCGTTCGGCGTGACCTTCAAGCTCGTCGTCGGCGCCGAGATCCTCGCGCTGGTCATCGGCGTCCTGGTCGGCGTGCTCGCCGCGGTGCGGCAGTACAGCGTGATCGACTACCTCGCGACCACCCTCGCCTTCCTGCTGTTCTCGATGCCGATCTTCTGCGTCGCGATCGTGCTGAAGAACTACGCGATCGAGGTCAACGGCTGGGTGCGAGATCTGGGCCTCACCGACATCCTCGGCAATCCCTGGCTGAGAACGACAAGTCCCGAGTCGTTGAAATACGACGGTGGTATAGGCGGCTTCCTGGCCACCTATGTCGGCGCTTATCTGCTGCCGACCCTGTCGATCATGGCGATCAGCTTCGCGGCTTACAGCCGGTTCCAGCGCGCTTCGATGCTGGAGACGCTGGGCTCCGACTACGTCCGCACCGCCCGCGCCAAGGGCCTGTCCGGCTCGCGGGTGGTCTTCCGCCACGCGTTCCGCAACGCCCTCATCCCGGTCAGCACCCTGTTCTCGGTCAACTTCGGCTCCGTCCTCGGCGGCGCGATCATCACCGAGACGGTGTTCAACTGGCACGGCATGGGCACGCTGCTCGTCGAAGCGGTGACCAAGAACGACACCCAGGTGATGATGGGCTGGCTCGTGGTCATCGCCAGCACTGTGATCGTTGCCAACCTGATCGCCGACCTGATTTACGGCATCCTGGACCCGAGGATTCGCGTTGGCTGACTTGAACTCCCTGCTCGCCGCCGGTGACTCCGCCGTCGCGGCCGAAGGAACCCTGCCCCCGGAGGCACTGCCCGAACCCCGCAGCCAGGGCAAGCTGGTACTGCGGAAGTTCCTGCGGCACAAGCTGGCGATGGCCTCCACCGCCGTGCTCGTCCTCCTCGTCCTCCTCGTGCTGATCATGCCGCTGTTCTGGCCGCACAACTACGAGGACAGCTCGTTCAAATCGTTCGCCGCACCGAGCGGCAGTTTCCCGCTCGGGACCACCCAGGTCGGCAAGGACATGGTGTCGCAGATCCTGCGCGGCACGCAGTTCTCGCTGCTGATCGCGCTCACGGTGTCGATCCTCGCCACCGCGGTCGGCGTGATCTTCGGCGCGATCGCCGGCTACCTGCGCGGGATCTCCGACTCGGTGATCTCGCGGGTGACGGACCTGTTCCTGATCGTCCCGCAGGTCGCCGCGGCGGCCATCCTCGCCAAGGTGTTCGGCGGTGGTAGCTGGTACATCGTCGCGCTCGTGCTCGCCGCGTTCGCGTGGATGCAGATCGCCCGTATCACCAGGGCCGAGGCCATGTCGTTGTCCCAGCGCGAATTCGTGGACGCGGCGAGGGCCTCGGGTGCCGGCACCTTCCGGATCATCTTCAAGCACCTGATCCCGAACATGGTCGGCAGCATCACGGTCAACGCGACCCTCGCGGTCGCGCAGGCCGTGCTCGCCGAGGCCGCGCTGTCCTTCATCGGACTGGGCGTCCAGCTCCCGGACACCTCGCTCGGCCGGGTCATCCTGGAGAACTTCGCCCAGCTGCAGATCCGGCCGGCGCTGTTCTTCGGCCCGTTCATCGTGCTCGTGCTGATTTCGCTGACGATCAACTTCATCGGTGACGGTCTTCGCGATGCCTTCGACCCGCGTCAGCGGAGAATGAAGGCTTGAGTTTCCCCCGGCGGGTGATCGGCACAGTGCCGATCATCCGCCGGTCTTCGCGAGGCTGCCTCCCTGGGACTGAGGGGCCTCACATGAACGTGCTCATTTATGTGCTCAGACGGTTGGCGATCTCGATTCCCGTCCTGCTGGTGGGCACTTTTTTGTGTTTCCTGATGGTCTCCGCGACCGGCGACCCGCTCACCGAGCTCCGTGGCCGCCCCGGGGTCAACCAGGCTTCGATCGACGCCACCGCGCATCAGCTGGGTCTCGACCAGGGCCTCGTGCCGCGGTACTTCACCTGGCTCGGGCACTTCCTCACCGGCGACTGGGGCATCTCGATCGCCCAGGGCAACGCATTCGCGCCGGTGGCGCCGAAGGTGCTCTCAGCGTTCAGCGTCACCTTCAACCTCGTCATCGGGGCGTCCGTGCTGGCGTTCGTGCTCGGCGTCCTGGTGGGCGTGGTGGCGGCCGTGCGGCAGTACTCAGTGCTCGACTACGTGGCGACAGCGCTGGCTTTCCTGCTGTTCTCGATGCCGATCTTCTGCGTCGCGATCGTGCTGAAGCAGTACGCCATCGAGGTCAACGGCTTGGTGCGCGACCTCGGCCTCGCCGACGTGCTCGGCGACCCGTGGCTGCGCACGACGAGCCCCGAGAACCTCAAGTCAACCGGTCTCGGTGACCTGCTGGCCCGCTACGTCGGCGCGTATCTGCTGCCGACGTTGTCCATCATGGCCATCAGTTTCGCGGCGTACAGCCGTTTTCAGCGCGCTTCGATGCTCGAGGTGCTGGGCTCCGACTACGTCCGCACCGCCCGCGCCAAGGGCCTGTCCGGCTCGCGGGTGATCTGGCGGCACGCGTTCCGCAACGCCCTGATCCCGGTGAGCACCCTGTTCTCGGTGAACTTCGGCGCGGTGCTCGGCGGCGCGATCATCACCGAGACGGTGTTCAACTGGCACGGCATGGGCACGCTGCTCGTCGAGGCCGTGAACAAGAACGACCCGCAGGTCCTGATGGGCTGGCTGGTCGTGATCGCGCTGACGGTGAT
>NZ_JAYMZS010000083.1:0-42924 GCF_035828755.1 Amycolatopsis sp. H20-H5
GACGATCAGCGCGGCCACCACGACCAGCGCGATCACCTTGGTCGAGGTGCCGCCGCCCCAGCCGAGCCGGTCGAACACCGTCGCGGTGGCCATGGTCGCCAGCGCGGTCAGCACGGTCTCCCAGCCGACGGTCAGCATCCAGGAGATGGCCGAGGGCAGGTGGTTGCCGCGCACGCCGAACGCCGCGCGGCTGAGCACCATCGTCGGGGCGGAGCCGCGTTTGCCGGACACCGCGATGAAACCGCAGAGCAGGAACGAGAAGACGATGCCGATCGTGCCGGCGACGAGCGCCTGCCAGAACGAGATGCCGAAGCCGAGCGCGAACGAGCCGTAGCTCAGGCCGAGGATCGACACGTTCGCGCCGAACCAGGGCCAGAACAGGTCACGGGGGCGGCCGCGCCGGTCGGCGTCGCTGATGACCTCGATGCCCTGCGTCTCCACCTTGAGCTGCTTGCGTGCCGGGGTCGTCGCGGGTCCGGCCACCGGCTTCTGACGCGTCTCGGTCATGACGCCGCCTTTCTGAACCTGTTCATACCTGTTCACTCAGACGTTAGGTTGCCCGAGTGGCTACGTCAACGCTTTGACGAGCTCATCGATTTCCTCGCGGCCCGGTGCGGTGGCCGGCCCGTGCCTGGTCACCGAAAGGGCGGCGGCCGCGTTGGCCCGCAGCGCCGCGTGCTCGACGTCCGCGCCGCGCAGCAGTTCGGCGGCGAGGACGCCGCAGTGGGTGTCGCCCGCGCCGTTGGTGTCGACGGCGACGACCGGGAATCCCGGGATCGTGACGGTGCTGTGCTCGCGATGCAGGAGGCAACCCGCCGGTCCGTCCCTGATGACCACGGTGGCGGCCGCGGGCAGCATCGTGGCCAGCGCCCTGATGGCGGAGTTCGTCGTCCGGGTTCTGGTGATTTCCGTCGCTTCGCGGGCATTGCAGCTCAGAATGTCCACTGTGGACATGACAACGCGGAAGGTCTCGAGGTCGATCTCGCTTGCCAGCGGGCCGGGGTCGAACAGCACCGGGGAGCCCGGCAGCCGGGGCAGCCAGGACAGCAGGGCTGCCCGGTTCGACTCGTGCAGCAGGCTGTAACCCGTCACGTAGACGAGATCCCCGGCGGTCGCTTCGACGGCGTCGAGCTGGTCCTCGCGCAGCTGTCCTTCCGCGCCCGCGCCGGTGACGAAGGTGCGTTCGCCGCTCGCGTCGACGAGCGCGACGACGACACCGGTGTCCATCCCGCCGCTGGGTTCGTGGGCGACCGCGACGCCCTCGGCGGCCAGCGCGGCGCGGACCGTGTCGCCGAAGCCGCCGATGCCGTGGACACCCGCGTACAGCACGTCGGCGCCGGAGCGGGCGGCCGCGGACATGACGTTGAAACCACCACCGGGCAGCAGGTTTGTCGAGGTCGCCAGTACGTCGCCGCCCGCCGGGGGCAGCGCCGGGACGGTCATCACCAGGTCGAGCACGGCCTGGCCGGTGTGCACGAGACGGCCGGTCATGGGCGTGGCCTCGTGTTCGCGTTCGTGCTCGCGTTCGCCCGGAGGGCGAGGAGGCCGTCGACGAGCGGTTCGAGCTCCAGGCCGTTCACCTTCACCACGGTCTCGGCGAGTTCGGCCGGGATGCCGTCGATCCCGTGGCAGGCGCCGAGCATCGCCCCGCACATCGCGGCCACGGTGTCGGTGTCGCCGCCGATCTCGGCCGCCAGCCGCAGCGCTTCCCGGGGATCGTCGCCGAGGGCCTCGGCCAGCGCGAACGCGGCGACCACCGATTCCTGCGCCGCCACCGAGGTGCCGATGACCAGGTCGACGGCGTCCGCGAGAGTGGACCTGTCCATACCTGTCACCCAGCCGCGGGCCCAGTGGATCCGGGCCGCGATGTCGCCTCCGGCGCTCCAGTAGCCGCGCCGCGCGCCGATCGCCGCGGCGCGCTCACCCGCGTCGAGGGCTTCGGTGAGGCTCGCGCCTTCGATCCCCGCCGAGACCGCCGCCGCGACAGCTGACGCGGCGGCGATGCCCAGGCTCGTGTTGTGGGTGACGCGCGCGGTCGCCACCACGGCGTCGACCAGCGCGTCCAGGTCGCTGGCGGGGGTGGCGACTCCGATCGGCGTGACGCGCATAGCCGCACCGTTGGTGGTTCCGGTCCGCCCGGCCTCCTCCGGCGGGACCCCGGCTTCGAGCAGCGAGAGCGCGCGTTTCGTCGACGGGCCCAGCAGGTCCGCCGAGCCGCGGCGGACCATGTCCGCTTCCCAAGCGACCAGCGCGTCGGCGAACTCGCGTGGGTCCACGACGCCGTCGCTGTCGATCAGCAGGTGAGCGAGCAGAATCGCCTGCTCGGTGTCGTCGGTGATGGACCCGGCGGGCATCGATGGAGCGATGGGCTGGTCCGCGATCGCGTCGACCAGTCCTAGTACCTGTCCGTACCTGTTCGCAATCTGGGCCCGGGACATCGACTGGGTGGGCATCCCGAGCGCGTCCCCCACGGCGAGGCCGATGAAGGCGCCGAGCGCGCGGGCCCTCACGGGGTGCCGAACGTGAGGTGAAACTGGAACCGGGCCGGGTCGAGCAAGCTGATGACGTGCTCGACCAGTTCGCCCTGTGCGTCGACCGAGGTCCGGACCGAGCGCAGGAACTGCTCGCGGGGACCCCGGCCGAGCAGCTGGGCCGCCTCGTCGTCGAGCTGCTCGGTGGAAATCCACTGGTAGCCGCTCACGGCGTGCCGCCCGGCGACTCGCAGGGTTTCGGTGAGGGAGTCGTCGACCAGGCCCCGCGTGGGCAGATCCGCCAGCTCGCCGAGGCCGGGGACGAGTGCTTCTTCTAGCGAGATGCCCACGCCTACCTCGTCGCGGCGCAGCCTGCGCACGGAGATGAACCCGCGCACGCCATATCGGTCGGACAACAGCTCGTCCACGACCTTGCTGATGCTGATCAGCTCGGTGGTCACCTGCGAGCCGCTGTCGGCGAGGGCGCGGGCCCAGCCAGTCTGCTGGTCGAGGGTCACGCCGTCGAAGGTGACGAACGAGCCGACGCCGGTCTGGGTGTCGATCAGCTCCTGGCGCTGGAGCTCCGACAGTGCGCTGCGGACGGTGCCGCGGCTGACCTGGTACCGCTCGGCCAGCTGGTTCTCACCGGGCAGCCGGTCACCGTTGGCGAGCCGCCCGGTGTGGATGAGCTCGGTGAGGTCACCCACGAGCCGCTGTTTCTTCCCGCCCACTTTCTGGTACATGTACATACCTGTACACCCAAGTTTGGGCGTATGCAAGATGATCAGGATGTCGATTTGGGGAGCCCGCGTGGCACCGAACGGAAGGTCAGGGTCCTCGTGTTCGACGGGACCAGGCAGGAGAACATCCTTTCCTGCGTCGAAAAAACGGTGGCCGAGTTCGATCTCGAGCGGTCCGTTCGCTTCGGTGCCAAACGCACTGTGTTCACCAGCGGCGGCACTACCGCACCACCTCAGCGCGGGAGCAAGGGACCTTTACTGCCGCCGCCGCCATGCCGCGGAAGCCGCTCAGCCGCCGGAGTGCATGTCCTCGGTCTCGGGGACGCAGTCGTCGTCGGGGTCGTTGAGCCAGCCGTGCGGCAGCGTGACCTTGCCGGGCGAGCCCTGGCGGCCGCGTGGCCCGTCCGCACCGGCGGGGAAGGGTGCGTCGTGATCGAGCCTGGCGAGCAGGTCGTCGAGCTCGGTGAGGCTGGAGATCATCGCGAAGGCGCGGCGCAGCTCGGAGCCGACGGGGAAGCCCATTAAGTACCAGGCCATGTGTTTACGCAGGTCACGCAGGGCCTTGTCGGCACCGTCGTGCTCGACGAGCAGCTCGGCGTGGCGCCGCAGCACCCGCGCGACCTCGCCCAGCTTCGGCCCGGCGGGCACCGGACGTCCGGCGAACGCGGCCTCGAGCTCGCCGAACAGCCACGGCCTGCCGAGGCAACCGCGCCCGACGACCACGCCGTCGCAGCCGGTCTCGGCGACCATGCGCAGGGCGTCGTCGGCGCTGAAGATGTCACCGTTGCCCAGCACCGGGATGCTGGTGACGGCTTCCTTGAGCGCTGCGATCTTCGACCAGTCCGCCTGGCCGGAGTAGCGCTGGGCGGCCGTGCGCGCGTGCAGCGACACCGCGGCGGCGCCCTCGGCTTCGGCTATCCGGCCCGCGTCGAGGTACGTCAGGTGGTCGTCGTCGATCCCGACCCGGAACTTGACCGTGAACGGCACGCCCGCCTCGGCCGCGGCGGCGGCGGACTCGCGCACGATGTCGGCGAACAACCGCCGCTTGAACGGCAGCGCCGCGCCCCCGCCCTTGCGGGTGACCTTACTGACCGGGCAGCCGAAGTTGGAGTCGATGTGGTCGGCGATGTTCTCGCCGATGATGATTTTGACGGCTTCGCGCATGGTCTTCGGGTCTACGCCGTAGAGCTGCATTGACCTGGGCTTTTCATTCGCCGCGAAGGTCATCATGTGCATGGTCCCGGGATGCCGTTCGACGACGGCGCGGGCGGTGATCATCTCGCAGACGTAGATCCCGGCGCCGTACTCCGCGCAGAGCTGCCGGAAGGCGACGTTGGTGATCCCGGCCATGGGCGCGAGCACGACCGGCGGATCGACCTCGTACGGGCCGATCTTCAGGATGGGCTTGCTCAGCGTGGCGGTCACGACTCCATTGTCCCTGGTGGTGCCGGTCACGTCGACCAGGGGCTCACCGAGGCCGCATCGTCACGGAGAAGGCCTGCGCCCTGTTCTTGCAGGTCGGCGCGTCGTCACACTGGGCGCCTTCCAGTCGTCGAGGCTGATCTTGAAGGTCGCGTTGCTGTCCAGCACGGTCTTGTCTCGACGAGGGCAGGCACGTCTCCGGGGTGCGTTTCGGCTGGCCGGGACCGGATTGTCACCTGGGTTGAGTAGTGCTACGGATCCGTTCTGGGCCCGCCGCGGCCCATGCTGGGCGCATGCCCACCGATGGAGATGTGCTCCTCAAGCTTGCCGGGGAGATCGACGACCTCGGGCGCCGCCTCGGACAGGTCGGCGCCGAACTGCGGACGTTCCGGTCCGGGCAGCAGCCTGAACAGGCCGCGCCGGCACCGATGCCCCAGCCGATGCCCCAGCCCGGATACGGGTGGCAGCAGCCGCCGGTCCAGCAGTGGCACCCGCCGCAGCAGCAGTGGGCCCCGATGCCCGCGCCGATCCCGCCCGTCCCGCGCCGGTCGCTCGCCGAGAAGCTGGGGCAGGAGGGCGCGGGCAGCAGGCTGCTCGCGTGGGTCGGAGGGGCGGTCACGCTGCTCGGCGTCGTGCTTTTCCTGGTGCTGGCGATCCAGCGGGGCTGGCTCGGTCCGCTGCCGCGGGTGCTCGTCGGCGCCGGGCTCGGCGTCGGCATGATCGGGACCGGGCTGTGGCTGCACCGCAATCCGGCCGGGCGGACGGGGGCCTTCGCGCTGGCCGCCACCGGTATCGCGGTGCTCTACCTGGACGCGATCGCGGCGACGACGCTCTACGACTTCCTACCGTCGGTCGCCGGTCTCGCGGTCGGCCTGGTGGTCGCTGTCGGCGGGCTGTTGCTGGCTTCGCGGTGGGATTCGGCCCTGCTGGCGACGGCGGTGGTGATCGGGTGCGCGGTGTGCGCGCCGATGATCACGCCGGGCTTCACGCCGGAGCTGGTCACCTTCCTGCTGATGGTCCAGCTTGCCACGATTCCCTTGCAGTTACGCAAGGAATGGACGTCGGTCGCGATCGCGGCGGGTATCCCGCCGGTGCTCGCGTCCGTGATCAGCACGGCGGTGGCTGGGCTTCCCGGCAACTGGGCGAACACGGCCGCCGCGTTGGGCGCCGGTGTCGCCGGCGTGGGTGTCGCGCTGATCGTGACGCGTCGCCGTCCCACGGATCTGGCCGCGTTGTCGCTGCTCGCGATCGCTGTCGTGCCGTCGTTGTTCGCCGCGTTGCTGCTGCCGAAGGCGCAGGCCGTGCCGGTTGCGGCGGGGGTGGGCGTGGTCCTGCTCGGGGTGTGGGCGGTGAGCCGGTGGTTGCCGGGACACGCGGGTGACGTCGCCGGGGCGGCCGGGCTGATCGCCGTGCTGCAGGCGACCGTCGTCCAGTTCGATGGTTCGGCCCGGTCGGCAATTCTGCTCGGTGAGGCGGTTCTGCTGGCGGTCGTGGCGTTGCGGACCCGGCGGAAGGTCGCCATGCGCGGCTCCCTGGGTTTCGCGGTGCTCGGCGCGGTGTTCGCGCTGGCAGGGGATCTCCCGCCGGTGCTGCTGCTGGTGTTCCGGAGCCGCCCGACCGGTGAGATCGCCGGTGCCTGCCTGGTCGCCGCGCTGCTGCTGGTCGTGTCGGTGACGCTGCCTTGGGTGGCTTCCCGGCTCGGCGCGCTGCGTCAGCCTTCGGCGAACGTCGTGCCCTGGCTCGCCGCCGGGATCGCCGCGCTCTACGGTGCCGCCGGGGTCGTGCTGTGCGGTTCGCTGCTGGTCCAGCCGGGGCGGTCCGGGTTCCTGCTGGGCCACGTGCTGATCACTATGTCGTGGACGGTGGTCGCGCTGGTGCTGCTGATCCGTGGGATCGGTGTGGTGGCGCTGAGGGTGATCGGCCTGGTGCTCGTCGGCGCGGCCGTGGTCAAGCTGGTCCTGTTCGACCTCTCGGCGCTGGACGGGATGGCCAGGGTCGCCGCGTTCCTCGGCGCCGGACTCATCCTGCTCGCCGCGGGCACCCGCTACGCACGGTTGGTGTCCTCACGCTAGGACGCGGTTGCCCCTGAAGGCCACCATGACGGCGTTAGACGCCGTCATGGTGGCCTTCAGGGGCAGTTAGGCCGCGCTACGTTGGGCTGTATGGGTGTCAAGAATCTGGTGCTCCGGGCCTATCAACGGCGACTTCGGGCGCGGGTGCTGCGCGGCGCGGTGCCTGGTCACGTCGCCGTCATCGTCGACGGCAACCGCCGCTGGGCGCGCGGGATGGGGTTCGAGGACGTGCGGCTGGGGCACAAGCACGGCGCCGAGCACATCCTGCGGCTGATGAGCTGGTGTGAGGACCTCGGAATCGGGCGGGTGACGGTCTTCCTCGCCTCGGTCGACAACCTGTCCAAGCGCGCGTCGCCCGAGATGACCTACCTCATGCAGGTGATCGAAGACCTCGTCACCGAGCGGCTCTCCGGCCCTTCGGCACGCTGGCGGGTCCGCCCGGCGGGACGGCTGGACCTGCTTCCCGCGTCGACCGCTGCCGCACTGAAGAACGCGGCGGAGGACACCCGCGGGCTGTCCGGCCCCGAGTTGACGTTCGCGATCGGCTACGGCGGACGGGAGGAGGTCGTCGACGCGGTTCGCTCGCTACTGATCGACGGAGCCGTCGCCGGGCGGTCGATGGCGGAGATCGCCGAAACCGTGTCGACGGAGGAGATCTCGGGGTACCTGTACATACCTGATCAGCCTGATCCCGACCTGATCATCCGCACCAGCGGGGAGCAGCGGCTGTCCGGTTTCCTGCTGTGGCAGTCGCCCAAGTCCGAGCTGTACTTCTCCGACGTCTACTGGCCCGGTTTCCGTTACGTCGACCTGCTCCGGGCCGTTCGCGCGTACGGGGGTTCTAGAAGCCGACGTTGACGCAGGCCAGCCGCCCGCCGGCGGTTCCGGCGTGGCCGGGATCGGTGTGCGTGTGCATCTCGTGGATCACCACGGAGTGCGCGCGCCGCTCGCCGAACGCCCAGTCCACTTTGGACAGCGCGAAGCCGCTGCCGGCGCGGTCGGTGGTGAAGTCCAGCCAGATCTCGTTGTCCGGGTTCGCGTACGCGGGGTCGACCGAGGGCTTCACCGGGTCCGGTGTGTGCTGGAAGTGCGGCCCGGCCGCGTCGCCGAGCACGCCGCACGGCTGTGCGTGCGCGTGGGCGCCGTACTCGTGCTTGGGGAGCAGGCCCGAGACGACGAGCGCGGTGGCCGTGCCCACGGCCGCGCCGGAAACGCCGAACACCTGCACGCGCGCGCCGGTGGGCACCAGTGCGGGGTTGTAGGTGACGGCCGTGGTGCCGGGGGTGTACGCGGCGGCGAACCTGCCGTGCGCGGTGGTCACGTGCAGGGGCGACTCGGCGGCCTGGCCCGTCCCGGCGGCGGCGAATGTCGCGGCGGAGGCGAACAGCAGTGCGGAAAGGACCGTGGGGACGATGCGCATGATCGTTGTCTAGTCAGCTTGACGTGGATCACGCCAGACCCGTCACCCCAAAGAGTGAAATCTTCCCAGATCGTAGGCTGATCGAGTGACTTCCAAGACCGCAGACCGTACCTGGCTGGTCGCCGCGGCCGCCGCACTCTGGGGCACCGACGGCCTGCTCCGGCTCCCGCTTGCGGAGGCCCTCCCGGCGGCCACGGTCGTGTTCTGGGAGCACCTCCTGGTGGTCGCCGCGCTGAGCCCGTTCATCCCGCGCGCGGTGCGGGCGCTGCGCCGCTGCGGGCCGCGCGAGTGGCTGGCGGTGCTGGTGATCGGCGGTGGTTCGTCCGCGCTGGCCACGGCGTTGTTCACCGCGGCGTTCCAGCTCGGCGACCCGGTGACCCCGCTGGTCCTGCAGAAGCTTCAGCCCATTTTCGCGGTGATCGCGGCGTTCTTCGTGCTGGGCGAACGGATCCGGCCGGGATACGCCCTGTTCGCGCTGCCCGCACTGGCCGGGGCCTGGCTGCTGGCGTTCGCCGATCCGCTGCACATCCAGGTAGCGGCGGTGAAGGCCGCGCTGCTCGCCATCGGCGCCGCGGTGCTGTGGGCCGCGGGCACCGTACTCGGCCGGTTCGTCTCCACGGAACTGGAGCCGCGCGACGTCACCGTCCTGCGGTTCACGGTCGGGCTGCCGGTCGCCGCCGGGATCGTCGGTGTCCAGGGCGTGTCGTTCGCCGTCGGCTGGAGCAACGCGCCGGGCCTGGTGCTGCTCGCGTTCGTGCCGGGGCTGCTCGCGCTGAGCCTGTACTACGTCGGCCTGCGGTCGACACCCGCCGCGCGAGCGACGCTGGCCGAGCTCGCGTTCCCGGTCACGGCCGCGGTGATCGGCGTATCTTTCCTGGGCGCGCAGCTGTCCGGCACGCAGTGGCTCGGGCTGGCGATCGTGGTCGCTTCGGTGACCGCGCTCGGCTGGCACGAGAAGGTCCGAGGTGTCCCGATGGTCCTGGAGCCCGCGATGAACCCACCCGCCGTCGAGTCCGGCCGATGAGCGAAAACACCGGCGAGACCGAGAACCAGCGCCTGACCCGCAACGTGAGCGAGCTGCTTCAGGAGCTTCGCGTCGCGCAGGCCGGGGTACAGATTCTGTTCGGGTTCCTGCTCTCGGTGGTGTTCACCGAGCAGTTCCGTGCCGCCAGCGGGTTCGAGAAGGCCCTGCACCTGACGGCCGTGTTGCTCGCGGTGGCGGCGACGGCGCTGCTCACCGCGCCCGCCGCGTGGCACCGGCTGCTGTTTCGCACCGGGCGTCGCGAGGAGATCCTGGTCGCCGGGAACCGTACGGTGCTGGCCGGGCTGGGCTGCCTGGCCGCCGCGATCACCGCGACCGTCACGCTCATCGCCAACGTCGTCTACGGCCCGATCGCGATGATCGTGGCCGGTGTGCTGACTGCGGCGCTCTTCGGCGGGCTCTGGTACTTCGTGCCGAAGCGGCTGCTCAAGGGCTGATCGGCGCGCTGTCCGTGAGGCCGAACGCCGCCCTGTCCACCGAGTCCGGGTCGTCCGGTGAAAAGCCCCGCAGCACGGCGGCGGCGCCTGGCGCGGTGAACAGCCGGTTGACCGACGCCTGCAGTCCGGCGCCGTCTTCCGCGTAGTCGATGTGGGTGACCCGGTAGCCCTCAGTCGCGGGCGAAAGGATGAACACCATCGGGTCGTAGCGGACGCAGGACGCGGTGATGCCGACGACCAGGTCAGTAGCCCGCCGAGGGCAGCCGCGCGTCGATGATCGGCACTGCCTTGTCCTCCAGCGCGCTGTCGACGTGTGGCGCGGTGAGCGGCCAGAGCAGGTACCAGCCGAGCGAGCCCGCGACCACCGTCCCGATCGCGGTGTACACCAGCACCCGGCGTCTCCCCATGGGACCAAGCTACCGAGCGGGGCGAAGTTCATCAGCGGTTTCGCCGCCGTTGCCCGCCGGGCCGCCGGACGCCCGTAGCTTGCGCCCGTGACTGACTCTTCCCGCCGGACCTTCCTGCGCGGCGCCGGGCTGCTCGGCGCGGGCGCCGCGGTGTCCGCACTGCCCGCCGTGCTCGCCGCTCCCGGTGCCGCCGCCTCCGGCCACCACCACGATCCCGACGTCGACGACCCCCGGTTCACGGTCGTCGTCCTGCCGGACACCCAGTACCTGTTCGACACCGACCGTGGTGACTCCGCGCCGCTCGACGCTTCGCTGCGGTACGTCCTCGACGAGTGCGATGACAACGTTGTCTTCCTCTCTCACCTGGGAGATCTCACCGAGCACGGGCTGCCGGGCGAGTTCGCCGGGATCAGCCGGTCGTTCCAGGCGCTCGACCGCCGCCGCTTCCCGTACAGCACGCTCGCTGGCAACCACGACATCGACTCGTCGACCGATGACCAGCGCGGCCGCACGCCGTACCTCGACGCGTTCGGCCCGCAGCGGTTCCGTAACTCGCCGTCCTATCGTGGCTCCACAAAGGACGGTTACAACAGCTACCACCTGTTCCGCGCGGGCGGCCGGGAATGGCTCGTGCTGGCGCTGGACTGGCGGCCCTCGGCGGGTGGCCTGGCCTGGGCGCGGTCGGTGCTCGCGCAGCACCCGCACACCCCGGCGATCCTCACCATCCACGAGCTGGTGGATTCCGACGGCCAGGGACAGGCGCACCTGTCCGCGTTCGGGCAGCAGGTCTGGGACCAGCTGATCGCGGGCAGCGACCAGATCTTCCTGAGCCTCAACGGGCATTACTGGCCACCGGGTCGCACGGTCGAGAAGAACACCGCCGGGCACGACGTCCACCTGCACCTGACGAACTACCAGGACCGGTACTACGGCGGCAGCGCGATGATCCGGCTGTACCGGTTCGACCTGGCGCGCGGCGTGATCGACGTCCGGACGTTCTCGCCGTGGCTGGCCGAGCGTGAGCCGCGGCTCAGCGAGCTGGAGCGCCAGGAGGTCGAGCGCACCGGCTCGGCGGACTACTTCAGCCTGGAGATCGACTTCGACCAGCGGTTCGCCGCTTTCGCACCGATCCCGGTGCCGCCCGCGCGGCCGGTCGGCCGCCAGCTCGTGCCGGGCACCGTCGCCTACTGGCGGTTCGAGGGCGGCAAGGACGGCGTCCCGGTGCCCGAGGGCAAACCTGTACAGGACCTGTCTGGACAGGGCAACCACCTGACCCGCGTCACCTTGCCGGGTAGCGGCGCGGCCACTCTGACGTTCTCGTCGGAGTTCTCGCCCCGACAGCCGTCCAGGGCGAGCCTGCGGTTCGACGGTGGCAAGAAGCCCGCGCGTGGCGCGTATCTGCGCACGGTGGACTCGGCGCCGCTCAACGTCGCGACCTTCCCCCGCGGGTACACGATCGAAGCGTTCGTGAAGCTGCCCGCGGACTTCAAGGGTGACCAGCACGCGTGGTGCGGCCTGTTCGGCAGGCTCGGCACCGGTGGGCAGGCGGGCAAGACCGGCGACGATCCGAGTGAACCGGCCGCGACGCTGTCGCTGACCGACGGCGCCGGGTTCCAGTGGGCGGTGTTTCCGGTGAACCAGCAGGGGATCTCCACCAACTGGGGCCACGAGATGGCCGTGGGCCGGTGGTGGCACGTGGCCGTGGTGAACGACGGCCGTCACACCACGATGTACGTCGACGGCTGCCCGGTGCTGCGGAATCCGGCGACCCCGGCGACCGGCATCGCGAATCCCGGCGGCAGCTGGGCGCTGGGCGCCTACGCGTACGGCAAGGTGGTCGAACAGGGCTTCTACGGCAGCCTCGGCGATGTCCGCGTTGTCGAACGCGCGCTTTCCCCGCGGGAATTCATGCTCGACTGAGCTTGACACGTCCCGCATAATAGAAAATCGGCCTGTTTCCCGAAATGGAAACAAAGCCGATTATGCTGGCAGTCTAACAGCCGTGAGGGGCGCTTGTCAAATAACGGGGAATTGCGGGCAGAACGGGCGTACGTCGACGCTCTCTACGAAAAATTGGAGACCGAGCGGAGCGGCGCCGCGGCCATGCTGGCGCGGTCCGCCAAGGGTGCCGACACCCTGCTGGAGCGGGACGCGGCGATCGACTTCTGGTCGAAATCCTTGTCCCGCTTGAATATCGCGGACAACGGCCTGTGCTTCGGCAGGCTCGACCACGAGTCGGGGGAGCGGGTGTACGTCGGCAGGGTCGGGCTCTTCGACGACGATGGGGACGGCGAGGCGCTGCTGATCGATTGGCGTGCGCCGGTGGCCAGGCCGTTTTACTGCGCGACCGCGGTGAATCCGCTGGGAATGGCCCGGCGCCGCCGGTTTCGCACGCTCGGCAGGCGGCTGGTGGATTTCACCGACGACCTGGCGGCGGCGCACGGGGAAAACGCGGGTGATGCCGCGTTGCTCGCCGCGGTGAACGCGCCGCGCGGTGCCGGAATGCGCGATATCGTCGCCACCATCCAGGCGGAACAGGACGAGATCATCCGGCTGGACCACGACGGGGTCGTGGTCATTGAGGGCGGGCCGGGCACCGGCAAGACCGTGGTCGCCCTGCACCGGGTCGCGTACCTGCTCTACACGCGACGCGAGCGGCTGGCCCGGCGCGGTGTGCTGGTCGTCGGCCCGCATCCGGGATTCCTCGACCACATCGCGCGGGTGCTGCCGTCGCTGGGGGAGACCGACGTCGTGTTCGCGACGGTCGGCGACCTGGTACCGGGCCTGTGCGCCGAAGCCGAGGAGGATCCCGAGGTCCAGCGGGCGAAAGGCGCCCTGGCGATGCTCGACGTGCTCGCCAAGGCCGTCGCGGATCGCCAGGAGTTGCCGCCGGACCCGATTCCGGTCGCGCTCTCGGACGTCCCGGTCGAGCTCGACGCCGAGCTCGCCGGTGCGGCCAGGGAGCGTGCTCGTGCCACGGGGCTCCCGCACAACGAGGCCTGCGAAGTCTTCCGCCGGGAGGTCGCGCACGGGCTCGCCGAGCGGGCGGTCGACCAGATCGGCGAGGGCTGGCTGGAGGCCGGGGACACGCAAATGCGCGCTGAGCTGCTGGCAGACGTCCTCGAAGAGCTGGGCGAGGGCTCGGAGCTCGACGCCGAGATCGACCGCCTGTGGCCGCGCCTGACTCCGGGGCAGCTGCTCGCGGACCTGTTCGGTTCGGTCGCGCGGCTCGCCTCGGCTGGCGGCGATCCGGTGCTGTTCCGCGCGGACGGCGACGCGTGGACGGTGTCCGACGTGCCGTTGCTCGATGAGGCCGTCGAGCTGCTGGGCGTCGACCGCTCCGCCGAACGCCTGGCGGAGCTGCGGAGGCAGGCGGTGGCCGAGTACGCGGCCGGGGTGATGGACGTGCTGAACACCGACGCGATGGACGACGACGATGAGACGCTCCGCGCGATCGACCTGATCGACGCGGGTGAGCTGTCCGAACGGCACGTCGAACGCGACCACCGCGAACTCGCCGAGCGGGCGGCGGGCGATCGCGAATGGACCTACGGGCACGTGGTGGTTGACGAGGCGCAGGAACTGTCCGAAATGGACTGGCGGGTACTGATGCGGCGGTGCCCCAGCCGTTCGTTCACGATCGTCGGCGATCTGGCGCAACGACGTTCGGCGGCCGGTGCCACCGCCTGGGGCCCGATGCTTTCGCCCTACACCGGCGACCGCTGGGCCTCTCGCGCGCTGACCGTCAACTACCGGACGCCCGCCGAGATCATGACCGTCGCGGGCGCGGTGCTGGGTGAGTTCGCGCCGGACGTCCGGCCGCCCGAGTCGGTGCGGGCGTGCGGCGTCCTGCCGTGGGCTCGGCGCGTGTCCGGGCGGAATCTCGCGGGGGCGTTCGTGGACTTCGACCGCGACGAAGGGGGCCGCGAAGGGACCTTCGCGGTCATCGGGCCCGAGGGGATGGCTGGCGTGCTCACCCCGGCAGCCACCAAGGGGCTTGAGTTCGACGCCGTCCTGATCGTCGAGCCGGACCGGATCCTCGCCAAGGGCCCGCGCGGCGCTTCGGAGCTCTACGTGGCCCTCACCAGGGCCACCCAGCGACTCGGCGTGCTGCACGCGGCTCCGCTGCCGTCCGTGCTCGCCGGGCTCAAAGCGGGGCGGCGGGTTCCGGACTCGTTCCTGCGCTGTGTGTGAATGTCCCTGAAGGCCACCTTCACGGCGTAAAACGCTGTGAAGGTGGCCTTCAGGGACAGTGTTCTAGGTCGTGAGGCTGTCCCAGACGTAACTCTGTTTGGCGAGCTTGAGGTAGACGAACGTCTCTGTGCTCACCACCCCGGGAATGGTCCGGACCTCGTCGTTGAGCACCCGCAGCAGGTGCTGGTCGTCCCGGCAGATCAGTTCGACGAGTACGTCGAAACTGCCGGCGCACAGGACGACGTAGTGCACGTCGGCCAGCGCGGACAGCCTTTCGGCCACCACGTGCAGGTCGCCGCGGACGGTGATGCCGACCATCGCCTGCCGGGCGAGGTCGACGTCGAGTGGATCGGTGACCGCGACGATCTGCATGGTTTCGTCGCGCAGTAAGCGTTGTACCCGTTGGCGTACCGCTCCCTCGGACAGCCCGACAGCCTTGGCCAGCGCGGTGAACGAGGCCCGCCCGTCACGTTGCAGCAGCGAGATCAGCGTTCGATCCGTGCCGTCGAGCAGTCTTGGGGTGCGTTGTTCCTCGGTTCTGGCGCGTGGTTCAACCTCCATGCCGTCCCTCCCTGTGTTTCGGCATGTGATTACTAGCTGCGCAGCGTATCCACCCTCCCCGACAAAACCACTGGTTAAAATCCACGTCCGCTTGATCCACTGCACAGACCACGTCTGACAGTGGAATCAGTGGTCAGAGGCCCGTCCGGCGGATCTTTCCGAGGTCGCCAGCAGTGAAGACGCCGAGGTCAGCCCAGGTCGCGGGCGAGGAGGTCCTCCTCGGTCTCGCGGCGCACCAGCAGGGTGGCGACGCCGTCGCGCACGCCGACCAGCGGGGGACGGCCGATCAGGTTGTAGTTCGACGCCAGCGAGTGGTGGTAGGCACCCGTGCACGGGACGGCCAGCAGGTCGCCGACGTGGAGGTCGTCCGGCAGCTGGAGGTCGTCGGCGAGGATGTCGCCCGATTCGCAGTGCCGTCCGACGACCGTCATCGGCCGCCGGGCCGCTCGCGAATGACGCCCGACCAGCCGCGCGGTGTACTTCGCGCCGTACAGCGAGGGGCGCGCGTTGTCGCTCATGCCGCCGTCCACCGCGACGAACGTGCGGCTGCCGCGTTTGACCGCGCAGACCCGGTAGACGGTGATCCCGGCCGGGCCGACGATCGCGCGGCCTGGCTCGATCGTCAAGCGGGGCAAGGGAAATCCGCGCGAGGAGCATTCGTAGCCCAGCGCCACCCGCAGCCTGCGGACGTAGCCGTCGAGGTCGAATCCGGCATCCACGGGCAGGTAGCGGACCGCGTGCCCGCCGCCGAGGTCCAGCTCCCGCAGCGTGACGCCGTAGGTGTCACGCACATGGGCGAGCACCTCGACCATTTTCCGGGCAGCCTGTTCATACCTGTCCACCCTCGTGACCTGCGAACCGAGGTGACAGTGCAGCCCGACGAGGGAGAGGCTCGGCTGCGTGAGCACGGCCGCCACCGCCCGGTCGAGGTTGTCGCGGACGCCGTCCACCAGGGAGAAACCGAACTTCTGGCCCTCGGTGCCGGTCGTGATCGCCGCGTGCGTGTCGCCCGTGACGCCGGGGGTCACGCGGATCAGCACCTGCTGCCGGTGGTGCGCGAGCGCGCCGAGCTGCTCGATCTCGTCGAGCGAGTCCAGCACGATCCGGCGGACGCCGTACTCGAGTGCCGCTTTGAGGTCCTCCGGGGTTTTCGCGTTGCCGTGCAACAGGATTCGTTCGGCCGGGAAGCCGATCGACCTGGCCACCGCGATCTCGCCCGCCGAGCAGGTGTCGAGTGACATGCCCTCCTCGGCGACCCAGCGCAGCACGGAACGTGTGCACAGCGCCTTGCTCGCGAAGGCGACTTCGGCGTCTGGCAGCGCGTGGCGGTACGCGCGGGCCTGGGCGCGGACCTCGGCCTCGTCGATCAGGTAGGCCGGGGTCCCGAAGCGGGCGGCGAGGTGGCTCACCGGCGCACCCGCGAACATCAGCTCACCGTCCCGGCCGAGACAGGTGCTCCTCGGCCAGACACCCGGTTCGAGGTGGTCGGCGGCTTCGCAGCCGAGGCTGGGAAGGAGCTCGCTGAGCGTCACGGTTACCTCCGTGCTTCACGGTTGTTTCGGACACTGTCAGCACAGCGCGGTTTCGCCGTCCCGGCCGCCGCGGAAACGTCCTCCTGACGTTTCCGCCCAGCGCGCTGACGTCTTATTTACGGGCGGGTAACCTCCGCCACACCCCGGTTGACCTGCACGGTGATGAGTTTTCCGGCGACCGCCCGTCATATCGGTCATGGTGAACACAGCGATAGTCGGAGGTCCGGTCATGCAGAGCGCCGAAGCTGAGGACAAGGCGGTGGTCGAGGCGGCCCGCGCCGGGGACGAGGCGGCGTTCGCCGGGCTCACCGAGCGGTACCGGCGTGAACTGCGGGTCCACTGCTACCGGATGCTGGGCTCGTTCGACGAGTCCGAAGACCTGGTCCAGGAGACCTTGCTGCGGGCTTGGCGAGGACGGGAGACCTATCAGGCGCGGGCCACGTTCCGGGCCTGGCTCTACCGGATCGCGACCAACGCGTGCCTCGACTTCCTCGACCACACCGTCCGCAAGCCGTTACCGACCGAGTTGACCCCGGCCGCGAGCGGGTATCTCGCGCCGCTGCCCGCGGTGGCCGTTCCGTGGCTGCAGCCGTACCCGGACAAGCTCCTGGAGCCCGCCGCGGCCCACGACCAGGAGCCGCCCGCGCTGGCTGTCGCGCGCGAGACGATCGAGCTGGCGTTCCTCGCCGCGATCCAGTACCTGCCGCCGCGGCCGCGCGCCGCGCTGATCCTGCGTGACGTGCTCGGCTGGTCGGCCAAGGAGACGGCGCTCCTGCTGGAGACGACGACGGCTTCGGCCAACAGCGCTCTGCAGCGGGCCCGTGCCCAGCTGAAGGAGCACCTGCCCGCGCGCCGGGCGGACTGGGGACCGGCGACCGATCCCAGCGAGGAGGAACGCGTGATCCTGCAGCGCTACATGACGGCCGTCACCTCAGCCGACGACGCCGCGATCGGCGCGTTGCTGCGCGACGACGTCCGGTGCAGCCACCAGCCCGGCGCCGGTGGGCACGACGGCCCCGAACCGACCTGGTACAGCGGCCTCGACACGGTCCTCGCCGGATGGGAGCCCGCGTTGCACGGCCCGCACGCGCTCGCGTTCCGGATGCTGCCGACCCGCGCGAACGGCCATCCCGCGGTCGCGACCTACATCAAGTGGCCGTCCGAGTCGGGCGAGTTCGCGGCCTTCACGCTCAACGCGCTGCTCGTCGTGGAGGGCAAGATCGCCGAGGTGGTCAACTTCGTGCCCGCGGTCTTCGAGTCCTTCGGCCTGCCGAAGACCCTGCCCGCCTGACCCTGCCCGCCCTGAACTGCCCCTGAAGGCCACCATCACGGCGTAACACGCCGTGATGGTGGCCTTCAGGGGCAGTCGAGGTCGGGCCTGTTGCCGGAGGCCCTGTTGTGGAGAAAAGTGGATCAGCGAACGGATTCGGGGACCGTGTCGATGGCGTGCACCATGTGCACGGCCAGCGCGTGGGCCGCCTCCTTGTCGAGCTTCGAGTGCTCCATGACGATGGCTTCGACCTTGTCGACCCGCATTTCGTAGCGGGAGACGTGGTGGGTGTCGGCTGTCATTTCTGTCCTTCGGTCGGGTCTGAGAAGACCTTCCCCGCGCCACACACGCAGCCACGGCTGAAGCCGCCTGCTGAGGTCGCGGTACAGAACCGCTGTGCGATCACGTCATGGGAAGACCGGGTGTGGGGACAGCTGGGGCACTGGTCCTCGGCGACCGGGGTGGTCGCCGGGCTGGTCTCGGCAAGGTTCATGTCGTTCCCCTTTCAGGGGGAAGCGGTGGCGCCGGCACGCAGGGGCGCGCCCACGGAGTGCAGGTGCTCCAGTACGTAGCCGTACGAGCGCATCCAGCCGCATTCGGCGTAGTCGATCTGGTGCCGCGCGCAGAACTCGCGGACGATCACCTGCGCGTGCTTGAGGTTGGGGCGGGCCATACCGGGGAACAGGTGGTGCTCGATCTGGTAGTTCAGGCCGCCCAGCGCGAAGTCCGTGACCGGACCGCCGCGCACGTTGCGGGAGGTCAGGACCTGCTTGCGCAGGAAGTCGAGACCGTGGCCGTCGGACAGCATCGGCATGCCCTTGTGGTTGGGCGCGAACGAGCTGCCCATGTACACGCCCCAGAGGCCCTGGTGCACCGCGATGAACGCGATCCCGGTCAGCGGTGAGAGCACGACGAACACCGCGGTGAGGTAGGCGGTGACGTGGGCCAGCAGCAGCGCCGACTCCAGGATCCGGTGCTTGACGTCGCGCTTCATGATCGCCTGGATGCCGGAAACGTGCAGATTCAGGCCTTCGAGCAGCAGCAGCGGGAAGAAGATGAACGCCTGGTACTTCGCCATCCAGCGCAGGAAACCGCGTTTGCCGTGACCCTGCGCGCGGCTGAAGGCCAGCGCGGCGATGTCGACGTCAGGGTCGGAGTCCTCGTGGTTCGGGTTGGCGTGGTGCTTGGTGTGGACGCTGACCCACGAGCCGTAGCTCATCCCGACGAGCCCGCCGTGGAGGAAACCGGTCGCGTTGTTGGCGCGGTGGCTGCGGAAGATCTGCTTGTGGCCCGCGTCATGGCCGATGAACGAAAGCTGCGTGAACATCATGGCGAAGAACGCCGCGAGGAGCAGCTGCCACCAAGAGTTTCCCAGATGGACGAAAGCTACCCAGCCACCCGCGAAGGCGAGTAGATTTAGCGAGATCCTCACCAGGTAGTAAACCCGCCTTCGCTTCAGAAGGCCCGCTTCCTTGATCAACTTGGTCAGCTCGGCGAACTCTGTGCTGTGTCGCAGCGGTGTAGCCACCGTGTCGGAGGGTCTGGTTGAGGTCATGGGTTACCCCGCTCTGGTTCGTACGAGAGGCTTGTCCAGCAAGGGGAAATCCGGCCACCGACGGGGTCCGGTTTCGGCGGAGAGAGGCACTGGGGCCGCAAGACGTCGCGGTAACTCCGCGATCTGCCTCTAGGGTCTCATTGGTCTGCTGGGAAGGCAAACCTCACCATGACGCCGGATCCGGCGTAGAGTCGCACGCATCGAGGGAAACAGCGTCGGCCAGCGGGTCGGCGTACCCCCGGTTCCGTCCGGTCGCGTTGTCCGATCGGAGACAGGAGCACCGGCCCGACTCCGGGCCAGCTTCGTCGTACGTGGTCCTACCGGCCAGTTCGGCCGGCGAGCCGCTGCCGGCCTCGTCCTTGACGACGCCCGAGGCGCCCACGTGGGCCGTGCCGAAGCGAACCCGGTGGCCTCGACCCATGATTCTGTCAACCGGGCCGATCACTCCGTAGCAGGAGTGGTCGGCCCGGCTTGGTTTCCGTCCCCGTCGCGGTGGTCGCTGTGCGAAGATCCACTGATGGAACAGGCTGGCCCGGGGGTCACCGAAGGTGTGGGGCTGACGGCGCTGATGGTGGCCTCGGCCCGGGCCATCGAGACCCACCATCGTGACAGTCTCGTGGCCGATCCCTACGCCGAGCACTTCGTCCGTGCCGCCCAGGTGAGCACCCCGCTGCCCACGCGTATCGAGGATGTCCCCGGCGGCGACGCCGATCCGGTGTGGGGCCGCGGTGGCCGTTACTACGGGCTGCGGACGCGGGTGTTCGACGAGTTCCTGCTCCGGTCCGCGCACGCGGGCGCGCGGCAGATCGTCCTTTTCGGAGCCGGTTTGGACACGCGGGCGTTCCGGCTCGACTGGCCTGTGGGCACGGTCGTGTTCGAGCTCGACCTGCCGAGCGTGCTGGCGTTCAAGCAAAGCGTCTTGGCTGGGCTGGACGCCGTTGCGAAGGTGGCGAATCACCGCCTCGGCGTGGATCTGCGCGAAGGCTGGGTGAGTGAGCTGACGGCCGCCGGGTTCGACCCGGCCCTTCCGACCGCCTGGCTGGCCGAAGGGCTGTTGACCTACCTCCCAGCCGCCGTCGAGGAGCGGCTGCTGGCGAGTGTGGACAGCCTGTCGGCCGCGGGAAGCGCCCTGTCGTTCGAGATTCTCCTTGACCAGGACACTGCCGAAATCCGTGAGGACACGATCTACGAGAACACCGAGGACGAGCTCGGCGTCAACCTGCCGAGTCTGTTCGACCCCGACCCCCGGCCGGATTCCGTGGCAGCGGTGGCCGCGCGCGGCTGGTCGGTGACGAGCCACACCGCGTTCGAATTCACACGGCAGTACGGACGCGGCCCGGAACCCGAGGTGCGGGACGCCCTCGCGAACTCGCGCTGGATTTTCGCGACCAAGCCCCAGACCGACCGGCTTGGTTGCCTCTGAAGGCCACCATGAGGGCGTCTAGGTCCCTCATGGTGGCCTTCAGCGCACGCTGAAATCGGGGACGGAGGATGCACCAAGGTGACCCTTCGCTTATTAGAGGTCCCTGAAGGCCACCATCACGGCGTTAGACGCTGTCATGGTGGCCTTCAGGGGCAGCTGTGCGGGTTCGGGAGGTTTGTCAGGGAAGGCCCCAGGAGCTGAGTAGGGCGAAGAGTTGTTCGCGCTGTGGGCCTGTCAGCAGCGTGCTGGGCGGGCGCACGTTGGGTAGGCAGAGGCCCAGTTGTGCCAGCGCGTCCTTCACCACGCTGACGTTGTTCGCGTTGCCGTTCGCCGCGCGCATTTCCTCGAACGGCCTGATCAGCTCCCAGACCGTCATCGCCCCGGCGAAGTCGCCGGTGGAGAGCGAGCGGAACAGACTCAGCGAGAGCTCCGGCGAGACGTTGACCAGACCCGACGTGAAGCCGGTGGCCCCCAAGGCGAAGTAGCCGGGGGCGGACAGCTCGGCCAGCCCGGCGATCCAGACGAACCTGTCCATACCGGTATCCCGAGCGACCGAGCCGAACCGCACCGGATCCGCCACCGCGTACTTGACCCCGACGACGTTGGGGCTCTCGTCGCCGAGCCGGGCGAGCTGCTCGCCGCCGATCGCCGAATTCCGCACATAAAGCACGACGCCGAGCTCCGGCACCGAGTCCGCGATCGCGCGGTGGTAGTCGACCCAGCCGTCGGCGGAGAGGTACGGGTGCACTGGCTGGTGGATCATGATCATGTCCGCACCTGCTTCCCGCGCGTGCCGTGCCGCGCGGATCGCCGTGCCGACGTCATGGCCCACCCCCGCGAGCACACTCGCGCGCCCCGCGACGGCCTCGACGGTCACTTCGAGGCAGAGCCGCGCCTCCTGCTCGTCGAGCGCGTAGAACTCGCCGGTGTTGCCGTTGGGCGTGACGACCTCGATGCCGCCGGTGACCAGCCGGTCCACCAGCTTGCCGCAGGTGCCGGGGTCCACGACCCCGGTCGAGTCGAACGGGGTGATCGGGATGGCCACGACCCCGGAGAGCCGCCGGGCCTGTTCATCGAAGCTCATCGCGTTGGTCCGATCTGATATACGATGTTTCATACGAACTTATCACTGTGGACCGGTGACGTCGTGCGTGCTCGCACGGGGTGAGTCCTTTGCGGTGAAACCGCCGTGGCGTGACTGTGCGCGGTCGCGTCGGCGTTCTAGCGTGAAGGCATGAGCGGACAGGCCCGACCGGTGTTCACGGCGCGAGCACGCGAAATGGGCGAGGAACTCAGGCGACGACGGAGGTGGACGTGGCGGCGTACCTCGCCGCGTGCGGCCCGCTGCGGCATCCGGACTACGAGCGACTGGTGGCGCTGGCGGCCGAGCCCAACGACGGCTACTGGGTACGCCCCCACGGCCTGGACCTGTCGAAAGAGCTTCGATCGTTGATCGTTCAGGAAAGTCTTGCCCGGACGATCACCGAGTACGAACCACTGGTCGTGCCCGGCCTCTTGCAGTGCGACGCATATGTCCGGGCAATGTTTCGTTGGGGTTCCACCCGCCCTGCTGACGAAATTGAGTTGAGGGTGCAGGCGCGGCTGGCCCGCCAAGGCCTGCTGCATCGCGCTGAGCCGCCCATCTGCACCTTCTACCTGCAGGAGCACGCACTGCGGACGGTGATCGGCGACGCTGAGGTGATGGGTGAGCAACTGCTGTATCTGATGCTGACCGGAGCGCAGGAACACTGCACGCTGTGGGTGGTACTCGACTCCGCAGGGCCGTTCGGGGCGTGGGGAGGTGGCTACCGCGTAATGGACTATGAGCGGTACACGCCGTTGGCCTATGCCGAGAGTCTCAACGTCGGAATTTTTCTTGAACAACCCGAAGACGTAGCTACCTATCGCGGCATGTTGTCAAGACTCAACAGAGCGGCCTTGAGTGAGGGAGAATCGCGGGCATGGCTTGCCGACCTGGCAAGTGCCTACGATCGAGCGGAGGCCACACCCGCATGCCCACCCCCGAGCAAACCGGGCTGACCTGGCACAAGAGCAGTCACAGCACGGTCGAAGGCAACAACTGTGTCGAGGTTGCCTGGCACAAGAGCAGCTACAGCAATGCCAATGGCAACGACTGTGTCGAGGTCGCGACTGACCTGGCCGTCACGGCGGTCCGAGACTCGAAGGCTCCCGAAGCCGGGCATCTCACCGTTGCCCCGTCAGCCTGGCGAGAGTTCCTGGCGGCTGTGACGCCCTGATTTCCAGTCCCGGGTGGGCAGATGCGCGTGCAGATGGCTATGCCGGTGCAAAGTCCCTTGGGGCGAAAGGAAGTTGTCCACAGGAGTTGTCCACACGTGGACAACTCCTGTGGAAGGTCAACGCAAGTACACCCGGCCCGGGTCGACCTCGTGGCGAAGCCGGTCGAGTTCCGCCTCCGTGGGTGGCGCGATGACGGCGATCTCGGCCGCCGTTTCCAGCTCCCAGCCGGTAGCTGTTCGTACCTGTTCAACCGTTACCCCGGGATGGGTCGCGACCAGGCGCAATGGCTCGCCGACGCCGTCCCTGGCGAGGATGCCGAGGTCGGTGATCACTCGGGTCACGCCGATGCCGAGCGGGCGGATGCCCTCGGCCAGCGCGCGGTCCGGACCGGGTGACGTGCAGAAGTCCAAAGTGTCCACAAAGGACCTTGGATCGTGGCGGCGCATCACCACGAAGACCTCGCGGGCATTTGCCATCACCTCCATCGCGCCACCGGGCCCCGGCAGCCGCACCGCGGGGTTCTCCCAGTCGCCGATCACCGACGAGTTGAGGTTGCCCCAGCGGTCGATCTGGGCCGCGCCAAGGAAACCGACGTCGATGTGCCCGCCCTGGAGCACGTAACCGAACAGCGCGGGCATCGAGAGCACGGCTTCGGCGCCGGTGATCAGCACGGCGTCGGCGATGGTCTCCGGCAGGTGTGACGGATGTGCCCCGCAGACCCCGGACTCGTAGACGATCTCCAGCCCCGGCGCGACCGTCAGGTGCGCGAGCGAGGCCGCCAGCGTCGGCAGGCCGATCCCGGCGAACACCGTCCGCTTGCCCGCCAGCTCCCGCGAGGCGACGACCGACAGCAGCTCCGACGAGGTAGTGACAGATGTGCTGGTCACAGCCGCCTCCCGTAGTTCACCGGTTCGCTGTACGCGTCACCCACGGCTAGACCTGTCCATACCTGTTCACCCTGTTTGTCGACATATTCCGCGTGGTCACGTGTGTCGAGGACCCACTCCGTGAGCCATGTCCGGAGCCGCTCGGGGTCCTTGCTGATCTGCGACCAGGCGCGGTAGAACGCGTTGTCGCGGTCGTAGTAACCCTGGGCGAACGACGGGTGTGCGCCGCGCGGGCAGACGACCACGGCGTCCACCGCGTGGGCCGGGATCACCGTGCGGTTCGGGTCGGAGCGGACGACCTCGTCGCTCACGATCTCCTCGACCACTACGACAGCCCGCTTCGCCGCGTACACGGCTTCGGCCTGGATGCCGGTGAGACCCCAGATCTGCGTGTTGCCGGACCGGTCCGCGCGCTGGGCGTGGACGATCGTCACGTCCGGGTTGACCGGCGGCACGACGTACACCTGCTCGCCGTCTTCGTAGGGGGAGGTGACCTTGCGCAGGCCGGGGTTCACTGACGGCAGGTCGCTTCCGCCGTAGGACCGCAGCGGGTAGAACGGCAGCCGCTGCGCGCCCGCGAGGTAGCGGCAGATCATGCCGTAGTGGCTGTACTCCTCGAACTCCAGCGGCTCGGGGTCGCTGTGCTCGATGCGGCGGCGGAGTTCCCCGAGCGATCCGGCGGACGAGTTGCCGACGAAGGACGAGATCAGCTTCGTCACGCAGCCGCCCGCGAGCAGCTGGTCGGTCACGATGTCCGCGGTCATCCGCACCAGGGTGAGCCCGCGGCGGCGCTGGCGGATGATCTCGTGCCCGGCGGCCGTCGGGATCAGATGGGTGAACCCTTCGAGTGACACGGTGTCGCCGTCGCGGACGAACTCGGCGATCGCGTCCCGCATCGTCGTGGTCTTGTCGGGCATCTGCCCACCGTGCCAGGTGGCATTGATTTCGTACAATACTGAATTAAGGTGACATCAAGACGCCCAGCAGATCAATCGAGGTCAACCGGTGGAACTGCGTTACCTGACGGCCTTCCTCGCGGTCGCCGAAGAGCTCCATTTCGGCCGTGCCGCCAAGCGGCTGCAGATGGCGCAGCCGCCGTTGAGCCAGCAGATTCGCCAGCTCGAGAAGGAGCTCGGTGTCCAGCTCTTCGAGCGCAACACCCGTTCGGTGCGGCTGACCAGCGCGGGGGAGTCGTTCCTAGAGCCCGTGCGCACGGTCCTGGACGACCTCGACCTCGCTGTCCGGTCGGTCAAGGCGGCGGGGCGGGGCGAGTTCGGGCGGGTCACGGTGGGGTTCGCCGGGGCGTCGAGCCATGAGGCGTTGCCGCTGCTCACCAGGGCCGTCCGGGCCGCGCATCCGGATCTCGAGCTGGTCATGCGCGGGCAGACCTACGCCAACGTCGCCCTCGACCGCATCGCCGACGGGTCGCTGGATCTCGGGTTCGTCCGGTTGCCGGTCACCCACCTGGGTGTCCGCGCTCGGGTGATCGGGGAGGAGGAGCTGATCTGTGCGCTGTCCTCGGATCACCCGCTCGCGCGGCTCGATCGGGTGCCGATCGGCGAGCTGGCCGAAGAGGTGTTCGTCAGCTTTCCGGCGAACGCGGGCTCGACCGTGCGGGAGGCGACCGTCCAGGCCTGCGTGGCCGCCGGGTTCACCCCGCGCGTGGTGCAGGAGGCGCCCGACTCGTACACGATCCTCGCGCTGGTCGCGGCCGGTGTCGGCGTCACGCTGACCTTGACCTCCTGTCAGCACATCCAGCAGACCGGGCTGGTCTACCGGCCGCTGGCCGGGCCCGGGATCCGGCTTCAGGCGGCGCTGGCGTGGCGGGCCGACAACCCGTCGGCGGCACTGCGGACCGTGCTCGCGGTCGCCGAAGCCGCGCTGCCCACACCGGGCTGATTGAGACTTCGAACGTCTCACTGGCTCGGGCATTCGGTAGTGGACTTGTCTGGGTCGCGGCTGGCACCCTAACCGCCATCACAGGGGCGTGAGCGCCTCAGGGACCTCGAAGAAGACCAGCGAACCGGGCGGGGATCGGGGCCTTCATCGGCTCCACGATCGAATGGTTCGACTTCTACATCTACGGCACCGCGTCCGCCCTGGTCTTCGACAAGGTCTCATTCCCCGAGCTGGAAGGCGCGATCGGGACGCTCGTGGCGTTCGCGACCTTCTGGGTCGGCTTCCTGGCGCGGCCGATCGGCGGCGTCATCTTCGGGCACATCGGCGATCGGCTCGGCCGGAAGAAGACGCTGCTACGCGACGATCGGCGTGGCCGCGCCGATCCTGCTCGTGGTGATCCGGATGACCCAGGGCATCGGTCTCGGCGGCGAGTCGGGCGGGTCGGTGCTGATCGCCTCCGAGCACGCGCCGAAGGGCCAGTCGATCCTTTATGGAGCGTTCGCGCAGCAGGGCTCGCCGGTCGGGAACACCCTGAGCACGGTCAGTTTCCTTGCCATCAGCCAGCTTCCGGAAGACCAGTTCGTCGCGTGGGGGTGGCGGATCCCGTTCCGCTGTTCAGCCGGCTCAAGGTCACCGAATCGCCCGCGATGGCCGGGCTGATCGCGGGGAAGAAGGTCGCGAAACTGCCGCTCACCGAGGTGCTGCGCAACCATCCGAAACTGATCGTGCTGGGCATCGGCGCTTGCACGATCGGGCTTTCCGCGACCTACTTCAAGTCGACTTTCGCGTTGTCCTTGGCGACTTCGAGCGTCGGCTTCGACCGGAGTTCGTTCCTCACCATCATCCTGATCGCCAACGTCACACAGCTGATGTTCGTCATGATCAGCAGCGGGGACTGCGCCGTCGCGATGGCGGGCGTCGTGGTCGCGACCATCCCGCACTGCCTGTATTACGCGGCGCTGGCGGGGATGCTCGCCAGCCGCTTCCCGGCGCACGTGCGCTACACCGGGATTTCCCTTTGCTACCAGCTTTGCGGCACGATCCTCGGCGGCACCACGCCGATCGCCGGGCAGTTCCTGGTGAACGTCACCGGATCCATCACCGCGGTGATCGTGTTCGCGGTGCTGCGGGTCGTGCTGACGCTGGGCTGCATGCTCGCGCTGCCCAACTACGACGAACGCTCAGTCCCGCTCGGCCAGGAAGAGCGCGAGCTGCTCGACGACGAAAGTGTGGTCGGCCGCCTGCGGTAGCCCGGAAACGCCGACCGTGCCGATCGGGCCGACATCCTTGACGATCACCGGGAACACCCCGCCGTGCGCGGCGTAGACATCCTGGTCGAGCCGTGAGTGCTCCTCGAACGAGCCGCCTTTCGCGCGGAAGCGCGTGCCGATGAGGAACGAGCTGTGGCCGTACCGGTCGACGACTCGGCTCTTGCGCTCGATCCACGCGTCGTTGTCGGCCGCTGTACCGGGCAGCGCGGCGTGGAACAGCCGCTGGCCGTTGCGGCGCACGGAGATCGTCACCGGCAGGCCCTGTTCGCGGGCGGCCTCCAGCAGCTGGATGCCGAGGGCGAGGGCGGTCTCGTTGTCGAAACGGCTGAACTGGAGCCGCTCCTCCTGCTCGGTCAGGACCGCGAGGAGTTCGGTTTCGGTGCTCATGGGGCCATTAAATCAACACTGTTGTCTAATTGCTAGACGCTCAGAAGTCTCTGAAGGCCACCATGAGGGCGTCTGAGTCCCTCATGGTGGCCTTCAGAGCGCACTGAAACGAGCCTTAGCCGCGCAGCGCGTCGAGGGCGAAGGCCGCGTAGAGCGCGACGCCGTGGGCCATCACGTCCTCGTCGAAGACGACCTTGTTCGAGTGGTTCGCGTGGGCGTCCTCCGGGGTGCTGCCGGGCGGGCAGGCGCCGAGGAAGGCGAACGCGCCGGGGACTCGTTGCAGCACATAGGAAAAGTCCTCGGCAGCCATGATCGGGTCGGCCATCTTGACCGAGTTGTGCCCGCCGAGGACCTCCCCGGCCAGCGCCAGGACCTGCTCGGCGACCTCCTCGTCGTTCACTGTCACCGGGTAGCCGGGGTCGATGTCGGCGGCGACGCGGCAGCCGTGCGCGGTGCCGATCGCCTCGCAGACCTTGGGCAGTTCGGCGCGGACGAACGCGCGGGTCTTCTCCGACAGGGTGCGGATCGTGCCCTCGAGCACGGCCATCTCCGGGATGATGTTGGTGGTCGTGCCCGCCTCGATCCGCGTCACCGAGACCACGGCGGGCTCGAACACGCTCACCCGCCGGGTGATCATCGTCTGCAGCGCGGTCACCATCGCGGCGGCGGCGGGCACCGGGTCGATCGCGTTGTGCGGCGACGAGCCGTGGCCGCCCTTGCCGGTGACGCGCACGCTGAAGCTGTCCGCCGAGGCCATGATCGGGCCCGGTCGCGTCTGCACGACCCCGTTCTCGATCTCGGCGAAGATGTGCAGGCCGAAGGCCTTTTCCACGCGCGGTCCAGCGGCGTCCAGGACACCTTCGTGGATCATGTGCCTGGCGCCGTGGAAGCCCTCTTCGCCGGGCTGGAACATGAACACGACCGACCCGGTGAGCTCGCCCGCGTGCGCCGCGAGCAGCTTCGCGGCCGAGACGAGCATCGCGACGTGGGTGTCGTGCCCGCAGGCGTGCATCGTGCCGTCGACGTCGGAGCCGAACTCGAGCCCGCTCTCCTCCTGCAGTGGCAGGGCGTCCATGTCGCCGCGCAGCAGCACCGCCGGACCGGGCTTCGCGCCGTGCAGGACCGCCGTCAGCGAAGTCGTCGATTTTCCCTCCGACAGCTCCAGGGGGAGCCCGTCGAGGGCCTGCCGGATCGACGCCTGTGTTTTCGGCAGCTGGAGGCCCTGCTCCGGATTCCGGTGGAGTTCACGGCGGAGTTCTACGGTTTCCGGCTGCAGCGCCCGCGCTTCGTCGAGTAATCCGGCGAAGCGTGCGTCCGGCAGGGTGGGCAGGTCGGTAGGTCCGGTCATGCCTCGATAGTGGCACTAACCGCGCTTCGGGTGCACCGTGCGTGCGTTCGCGGCAGGGGCGGAATACGGTATGCGCATGGCGGTGCAAGAGCCGATCACGGGCTTCGCGGTGGCTGTGGTGCGGGAGGACGGTCGGTGGCGGTGCAGTGCCCTTGAAGCCGAGGCTCTGGGTGAGCTCGACGCGGCGATCACGGAGCTCGGCAAGTTGCGTTCCACGGGCGCCGCGTTCGGGTTGCTGGCGGTCGACGACGAGTTCTTCGTGATCGTCCGGCCGAGTCCGCGGGGGCCGGCGCTCCTGCTTTCGGACGCGGCCGCGGCGCTCGACTACGACATCGCGGCGGACGTCCTCGACGTCCTGCGCGTCGATCCGCCGGACGAGGACGACGAGTCCGTCTGGCCGGAGGGCGACCTCGAAATCCTCGCTGACCTGGGGCTGCCCGGTGGCGAGCTGCAGGTCATCGTCGGCGAGGTCGACCTGTACCCGGACGAGCAGCTGCAGATGGTCGCGCAGCGCTGCGGGTTCGCCGACGAGTTCGCCAAGTTCCTGGACGAGAGCTGAGCCGGATCGACGACGTCTCCGCCGTCCGCGCCGCGCTGCTGGCGGCGCGGGGAGCCGGTGACGACTTGCCGATCGGCGCTGTCGTGTTCGGCCCGGACGGCACCCCGCTCAGCTCCGCCCGCAACGCGCGGGAAGAGCTCGGCGACCCGACAGCCCACGCCGAGATCCTCGCCCTGCGCGCGGCGGCACTGGTGCACGGCGACGGCTGGCGGCTCGACGGCTGCACGCTGGCGGTGACGCTGGAACCCTGCACGATGTGCGCCGGCGCGCTGGTGCTCGCCCGCGTCGAACGGGTGGTGTTCGGCGCCTGGGAACCCAAGACCGGCGCGGTCGGTTCGCTGTGGGACGTGGTGCGCGATCGGCGGCTCAACCACCGGCCCGAGGTCGTCGGCGGGGTGCTGGAGGACGAGTGCGCTGCCCTGCTGGAGACGTTCTTCGCCGGACGTCGCCGCCCCACGGATGGGTGATCAGGCTCACCGCCAGGTGTCATCGGCGCGACCTCGGGTACCCCTCCGGTAGACGGCCGCACCGCGTGACCGCGCCAGGCGAAAGGATCGTCGTACTCATGAGCATTTTCGACAAGGCCAAGGACAAGGCTCAGCAGGCCGCCGGGACCGCGAAGGAAAAGCTCGGCGAAGCGACGAACAATGAGGACCTCGCGAACTCGGGCCGTGCCGACCAGACCAAGGGCGAGGTCAAGGAGGCGGGGCACGACCTGCGCGACAAGGCCGAGGGCGGCGTCCAGGACCTCAAGGACAAGTTCAACAGCTAGCGCGAGGCAGTCGTGCGGACCCGGCGCGGGGCTGCGCACACCGTCCGGTATCGTTCTTGGCGGTGGCGTGTCCGAGCGGCCGAAGGAGCACGACTCGAAATCGTGTGACGGCTAATCCCCGTCCGTGGGTTCAAATCCCACCGCCACCGCCATAACCAGGCAAAACGCCGGGTGACCCTGAAGCGGGTCACCCGGCGTTTTGCTGTCTCGCGATCAGGCCGTCCTGAGGATCGTGCTCTTCGAGGGTTGGTGCGGCCATGCAAATCCTCGGGCAACGCAGGTAGTTATTTGAGCAGGTCGAGGAATTCCGGTGCCGTGAAACCGGCTTGGCGAAGGATGGAGGCTAGCGTGCCGCGCTTGAGGGTGCGATGCTGCGGGATGACGACGACGCGGCCATCGGCGTGCCGGTAGACAGCGTGACTGCCCTTCGTGCGGATGTAGACGAATCCGACGGACTCCAAGGCGCGGATGACCTTGCGCGCCGGGATGTCGGACAGTGCTGGACTCACGCGGCGCCGGGCACCTGGAAGGACGTCACCAGGGGCGTAGCGGTCGGGTGAGCATCGTCGGCTTCTTCGAGGTACAGCGCAACGGCCTCTGTCAAGTTGGCCAGGGCCTCGCGGACGGTCTCGCCCTGGCTAGCCACATCGACCTCAAGGCACTGCGCTACGTACCAGTCCTCTTCCTGATGGACCGCGGCGGTGAACACGTTCGACATGTACCCAGGGTAGAGCCTCGGGCGGCTCTGGGGACAGCTGAAGCAGTCGGTCTGACTCGGTACCGTCTCAGTCCTGGTCTCAGTTCAGCCCCGTTCACAATGTCGCACCTGTTTCAGCTTTCCTTGCTTGACCAGGTGGGCGACACCAGTAAACCCCCTGAACCGGATGGATCGGAACTCGAAATCGTGTGACGGCTAATCCCCGTCCGTGGGTTCAAATCCCACCGCCACCGCACCGCCGAAGCGCCGGTCTCCCTTCAGGAGACCGGCGCTTCCGCTTTGCCCGAGTGCGGTCAGCTCACGGCTCAGGTCGTCCGGCGGCGCCCTGCCGGTTCCACCACTTCGCCGCGGGGCCCGCTTCGGCGGCGATCATCGTCGACTGCCGTGCGGTTCCGACGGATAGCTCGTCGAGCTGGTCCGCCAGGTGGAAGCCCGCCACCGCCGTCTCATCGGTCGCGGTCAGCGTGTCCGAGTAGTGCTGACCGAGCACCTGTGGAGGAGTCGCCGAGCGGAGGAGCCGGGCGGCTGGCTGGAGCCCGCGTTCGACCTGCCGGACTCCCGGTGACGTTTCACCTGCTGGCCAGCCTTGACCAAACCGCGCTGACCACCGAGTATGGGGCCATGCCAGCAACCCGGGATCTCGTGCTCATCCCGCTGCCCGTCGGCGCGCTCAAGCGCACGATCGGTGAAGGCGTCGCCGCGCTGCTCGTCCGGCGCGGCCGTCTCGGCTCCCCTCCCGCGTAGCGAGTCTCTTCCGCCCTCCGAACCACGCGGCTTGCGTGGTCGTACTCGCACACCCTTTTTCTGGAGCCCCCTCATGTCTGTGGAAATGCCTGTCCGCCTGCGTCCAGCCCTCGTTCCCGCCGACGGTGTCCTCGAAGGCCCGCGCGTGCTGCGCCGCCTGCCCGAAGGTGTGGAGGAGCGTCCGTACGAGCTCTTCGCCCTGCGTCCGCTCGGCCGGGTGATCGGCGCCGAGATCCATGGCGTCGACCTCGGCGAGCCCGTCAGCCCGGTGCTGCGGGCCGAGCTCAACCGCGCGCTGCTGGAGTGGAAGGTGCTTTTCTTCCGTGACCAGCGGATCACCCCGGCGCAGCAGCGCGCGTTCGCCGCGCAGTGGGGTGAGCTCGAGACCAATCCGTTCATCCCGAAGGGGGACACGGACGAGGTCACCCGGTTCTCCCGCAGCGCGTCCATGCCCGGCTACGAGAACATCTGGCACACCGACGTCACCTTCCGGCCGAACCCGGCACTCGGCTCGGTGCTGCGGCTGGTCCAGGTGCCGCCGGTCGGCGGGGACACGATGTGGGCCGACATGGCGGCCGCCTACGACAATCTGCCCGCCGACGTCCGGGAGCGCGTCGACGGGCTGACCGCGGTGCACGACTACCTCCCCGGTTTCGACCGGTTCTCCGATCCGGTGGTGCTCGCCGGGTTCCAGGACGAGTTCCCGCCGACCGAGCACCCGGTGGTGCGGACCCATCCCGAGACCGGGCGGCGCACGCTGTTCGTGAACCAGGCCTTCACCACGCACATCGTCGGCCTGGACCGAGCCGAGAGCGATCGCCTGCTGCGGCTGCTGTTCTTGCAGGCCCACGTGCCGGAGTTCCAGGTGCGCTTCTCGTGGCGGGAGAACTCGGTGGCGTTCTGGGACAACCGCGCGACGCAGCACTACGCCGTCAACGACTACCACCCGCACGTCCGGATCGCCGAGCGCGTCGCCATCGCGGGCGACCGGCCCTTCTGACCCCAGCAACTCGTCGACGAGTTGCGGTCTCTTGCGCGCGAGAAGGTGTGTTTCGTTGACGCGTTGTGGGGTACTGGCGAGTAGCGTGCGGGAATGACGGATCCCAAGGCTGTGGTGACCGCTTTTCTGGCCGCGCTCGGAGACCTCGACATCGACCGCGCGCTGACGTACACGTCGAGCGACGTGAGGTATCAGAACGTGCCCCTGCCGCCCGCGCGCGGCATCGACGCCGTGGCCAAGCAGTTGCGGCTGCTGGCCCGGTTCGGCACCGGCTTCGAGGCGCGGACGCACAACATCGCCGCGGCCGGGCCGATCGTGCTCACCGAGCGCACCGACGTCCTGCGCGCGGGCGCGTGGGACGCGGAGTTCTGGGTGCGCGGCGTCTTCGAGGTCCACAATGGACAGATCACGCTCTGGCGTGACTACTTCGACTGGACCACGGTCTTCGCGGCGTGCGCACGCGGCACGGGCCGGGCCGCCGTCAGCGGTGTCAGGACTCTGGTGGGCCGCTATCGGTCCAGGTCCGGGGGCTAGCGCCGCCGCTCGTCCTCTTCGCGGGGCGAACGGGCCCGGATGTCCAGGTCCTGAATGTCGGTGGGGTTGAACGCCAGCCCCACGTTACGCAGCCGGGCCGAGCGCTTCGGCAGCAGAATCCGCCTGGTGCCACCGCGCTTGCGGTCCAGGAGGTCGGCCGCGGCCGCGATTCCCAGCAGCACAAGGAAAAACGCGCCAATTGCGAGGAAAGGCAACATAGCAGGGCCTCTTTTCGCGCGAGCTCGCCGTTCGGCTTGCCGCGGGTCGGCGCCACCCCCCAGTCCCCCTGGGGCGCCGCCCGCGGTCCAGCCTTTCCGTCGCGCTCCCCAACACGACGTCCACTCCGATCAGGATCCTGCCAGTGTGACCGACCCCCGGTTCCTGAGGTGTGGATGTGGCCGTCCGGGAGGTTCCCCCCTGCCCGGCCGCCCACCAGTAAAGTACTGCGGTTTCCCCGCCCCGGCGGAAAGCTTGAGGTTCATTTAAGGCAATTGCGCCTTCCGGGCGACGCGGGGCTCGTGTTACCGCTCGACGCCCGCCACGTAGATGTCGCCGTCGGCCACCGAGACGTCACGCGCCGTGGACGCGCCGCTGGCGAGGATCCGCGCCGGATCACGGAAACCGGTGATCACCTCGACCCGCTGCACCGGCTTCGGCGTCTTGATAACGCTTTCCGCCTTCCACACGCGGCCGCCCGTGAGCAGGTACGTCTCGATGTCCGGCAGGCCGTCCCTGGTCGCGTAGACCCGCCAGACGTTGTGGCCGAGCGGCTCGATCTCCCGCAGCCGCAGGCCGGTCGCCACCTCGCGGGACTCCCACTTGCGGCCGGTCCAGGCCGCCGCGTGGTCGTGCGGGGCGCCGGCGGTGTCGAACTGGAACCAGGTGACGAACGGCTTGCCGTCGGACTGGCTGCCGACCTGCAGGATGTAGTCCGGCGACTTGACCCCGCCCGGGAGCTCGATCGGGGTGTCGGCGACCTTGAGGTACTGCTCCTGCTCCTGGTCGTCCACCTGGGTGCCGAGGTCGCGCCCGGCCGCGGAGAAGAAGTGCAGGCTGCGCGGGTCGAAGGACAGGTAGTAGACGTCGCGGTGGTAGACGTCGTGCTTGTGCTGGTCCGGGCCGCCACCGGCGAGGGTGTAGACGAACTGGATCCGCCCGGTCTCCCGCTGGTAGCGCAGCTGCCCGACGTAGATCTCGTCCAGGTGGTCCGCACGCCCGGACGAGCCGAACGCCCGCGGTTTCCCGGTGAGCTGCACCGAGTTCTGCCAGGTCTTGCCGCTGTCCTTGGACACGATGTACTTCATCGGCCGGAAGTCGGTGTTGGCCGCCGGGTCCACCTGGTTGGTGGTCTCGCGGTAGAACACGTACAGCGTGCCGTCGGCGAGCTTGACCGGCATCGGGTAACTCGCCGCGTCACCGGCGGCCACCTCGGTCTCGGTCCAGGTGCCGTCGAGCGAATGCGCCCGCGGGGCGCGGCTGATCACGGTGCGGGTGTTGTGCATCCCGCGGATGATCAGCAGGTGGCCGTCGGCGGCCTCGACCATCGTCGGGTAGTTGTGCGAGCCGGACTCCCCGGCCGCGATCCGCTTGGGTGCGGTCCAGGCGCCGGTGCGGTGGTCGTAGGCCTGGACGTAGGTGTCGGCCGCCTGGCCGGACCACGAGATGAACGTCTTGTTCGAGGCCGCGTCGTACAACCCGCCAGCGTCCGGGCGCCGGTCGCTGCGGGACGCCACGGAGCTCGCCGTGGTCGTCACGGAGAAGCCGGGAGCCCGGTGTGCGGCGAGTGCGGGGGCCGCCGAGATCAGCAGACCTGCCGCGGTGAGGGGAATGAGCGCGCGAAGAGCCCTTCGCATAGAACGCCTCCTGTGTGTAGCAGGCGGCGGACCCTGATCATTGCACGAACGGGTGGTGCGATTCCAGTCCGTTCACGGTGGCGAATCCGGCGTCGGCGATGACCATGGTGTCGCGCTCAGCGGACAGCCTCGCGACCTGCTGCAGCAGGTCGTCCGCCTCGGGGCCGGTCAGCGGTTCCGCGTCGTTTTCGGCGTTGCGGCGGACGGGGGTGAGGACGAGCTCCGGGCTTGCGCCGAACGTGTAGGTGGCTACTAGGCCGTCCAGGTGACGGCCGCGCATGGCCTGCCAGTCGAAGACGAGGTTGCCCAGGCTGTAGAGGATCGCGCGGCCGAGGTACACCTCGACCGCCTGGACGCTGTGCGGGCCGTGGCCGACGACGAGGTCGGCGCCCGCCTCGACGGCCGCGTGCGCGTACTCGATCTGGTAGTCGGCGAGCCGGTCGCCGGGGATTCCCCAGTGCATCGACACGACCACGACGTCGTGCTCCGCTCTGGCCCGGCGGAGGTCGGTGATGAGCGTTCCGAGGTGCTCGGGAACAGGCTTCGTCAGGATCGTCGGCGGCCTGCCAGGGACGTCCGAAACGCGGTAGTCCGGCTGGTAGGACGTCAGCGCGAAGGCCTCCGCGACACCGGGGGAGTCCTCCGTCGCGGCCTGCCCGACCGGCCAGCAGATCGAGGTGTACGCCAGGAACGCGATGCGTCGGCCGCCGTGTTCGGCCACGGCCGGGGCGTGCGCGGCGGCGAAATTCTCACCGCTCCGCAGTGGGCGATGCCCGCTTTGTCGAGTACGCCGAGACTCGCCATCGCGGCGGATGGCGGATAGGTGACGTTGTTGGCGCAGGAAACGACGTCGATCCCGGCCGCGGTCAGCGCTGCGACCATCGTGGGATCGGCGTGGGTCCAGTTCGGTTTGTGCGGGATGTCCGCTCCCGGAGTCTGTCCGGCGGAGCCGCTCAGCGGGCCTTCGAGATTGACGAACCGCAGGTCGGCGGCCTGAAAAAGCGGCAGGAGGTGCCGGAACGCGGCCGCGGGGGTGGTGCGGCCCTGAATGTTCACGTCTCCGCCCAGTAGCAGTTTGATCATTACGCCATTGTGACTAAACCTGATGCGGTGGTCGGGTGGCTTCTCCGAATACTTGTCACGAATTGTTGCAGTTTCGTCTTCCTGTTACTCACTTGTTCGGGGGACGATGCCTCGACCGATGACGTGATGAGGGGACTCAGGGTGACCAAACCTGTTAAAAGAGCGACGTTGATCGCTGCCGTCGCATCAGGCCTGGTGCTGGCCGGGGTCGCCGCGCCCGCCGCGCTCGCGACACCGAGTGCCGACGCCGTGATCGCCGAGGTCTACGGCGGTGGCGGCAACTCCGGGGCCACTCTGACGAATGACTTCGTCGAGCTCGCCAACCGTGGTGCGGCCGCCGCGAGCGTGGCCGGGTTCAGCGTGCAGTACCTGCCCGGTTCGCCGAGCGCGTCGAGCACCTGGTCGGTCACGCCGCTGACCGGCAGCGTCGCGCCGGGCGGGCGGTATCTGGTCGCCGAGGGGAAGGGCGCGGGCGGGACCGTCGCGCTGCCTGCTCCCGATGCGACCGGGACGATCGCGCTGTCCGGGACCGCGGGTTCCGTCGCGCTTGTCGACGGCACCGCGCCGCTGACCTGCAAGACCGCCGCCGACTGCGCCGCCGACGTCCGCGTCAAGGACCTGGTCGGCTTCGGCACGGCCACGGTGCGCGAGGGCAACCCGACCGCGGCGACGTCCAACACGACTTCGGCCGCCCGCGCCGCCTCGCTGGCCGACACGGACGACAATGCCGCCGACTTCACCGTCGGTGCGCCGACGCCGACGAACTCCAAGGGGGAGACGACCGGCGGCGGCGATCCCGGCGGCCCGCCAGGGGTGCCCGCGAAGATCCACGACATCCAGGGCACCACGCGGATTTCGCCGTTCAAGGACCAGAAGGTCAGCGAGGTGACCGGCGTGGTCACGGCGCTGCGCACCTTCGGCTCCTCGCGTGGTTTCTGGATCACCGACCCGAAGCCGGACGCCGACCCGCGCACCAGCGAGGGCCTGTTCGTGTACAGCGGTTCGGTCACCCCCGCGGTGGCCGTCGGCGACGCGGTGACCGCCATGGGCACCGTGCGCGAGTTCTACCCGGACGCCCCGGCGACCTCGGTCTACCAGTCGCTCACCGAGCTCAGCAGTGCACAGTGGACGGTCGACTCGAGCGGGAACGCCGTACCAGCGCCGACTGTGGTCACCCCGGACCTCGTCCCGGACGCTCTCGCGCCGATGCCCGGCGGCAATATCGAGGCGCTCCCGCTGGAGCCGTCGAAGTACTCGCTGGACTTCTGGGAGTCGCACGAGAGCGAGAGCGTCAGCATCAGCGACGCCCGCGTCGTCGGCCCGTCGAACTCGTTCAACGAGCTCTACGTGACCACCAAGCCGCAGCAGCACCCGACGACCCGCGGCGGCACGGTCTACCTTGACTACGCCAAGCTCAACACCGGCGTGCTGAAGGTCCAGTCGCTCATCCCGTTCTCGCAGCAGCCGTTCCCGACGGTCAACACCGGCGACGTCATCACCGGCGAGACCGCCGGGCCGGTGGAGTACAGCAGCTTCGGCGGCTACACGCTGTTCGCGACGAAGCTGGGCGCTGCCAAGGACAACGGCCTGCAGCGCGAGACGACCCGTCGTCAGCGCACCGGTGAACTGGCCGTGGCCACGTACAACGTCGAGAACCTTTCGCCGCTGGACACCCAGGCCAAGTTCGACCAGCTCGCGCACGGCATCGTTGACAGCCTCGCGACGCCCGACATCGTGAACCTGGAGGAGATCCAGGACAACACCGGCCCGACGAACGACGGCGTCGTGGCGGCCGACCGGACGCTGCAGAAGTTCACCGACGCGATCGTCGCCGCGGGCGGCCCGCGCTACCAGTGGCGCGAGATCGACCCGCAGGACGGTCAGGACGGCGGGCAGCCGGGCGGCAACATCCGCGTCGGCTTCCTGTTCAACCCGGCCCGGGTGTCCTTTGTGGATCGTCCTGGCGGTGACGCCACCACCGCGGTGGCGGTGCAGAAGGTGCGCGGCAAGGCCCAGCTGACGCTGTCGCCCGGCCGTGTCGAGCCGACCAACGAGGCCTGGGGCTCCAGCCGCAAGCCGCTCGCGGGCGAGTTCGTCTTCCAGGGCCGCACGGTGTTCGTGATCGCCAACCACTTCAACTCCAAGGGCGGCGACCAGCCCACGCACGGCCGTAACCAGCCGCCGGTGCGCAGCTCGGAGATCCAGCGGGCCAAGCAGGCGACGTTGCTTCGCGGCTTCGTCGACCAGCTGCTCGCCGCGGACAAGAACGCGAACGTGATCGTCGCGGGCGACCTCAACGACTACCCGTTCTCGGCGGCGGTGCAGACGTTGACCGCGGGCGGCAAGCTCAAGGACCTCATCGCGGGGCTGCCGGAGAACGAGCGGTACAGCTACGTGTTCGAGGGCCAGTCACAGGTGCTGGACCATCTCTTGGCGTCGAACGCGCCGCGCGGGGTGGACTACGACGTCGTGCACATCAACGCCGAGTTCGCCCAGCAGGCCAGTGACCACGACCCGCAGATCGTCCGGTTCCGGCCCAGCGCGGGGAACATCGTCCAGGACTCGCTGAACGACTTCCTCGACTGGCTCGACCAGCTGCTCGGCAAGTACCTGCCGAAGCCGTAATTCTGATTGCCCCTGAAGGCCACCATCACGGCGTTAAACGCCGTGATGGTGGCCTTCAGGGGCTTTTTGGAGCGGACGGGTCAGGCGGGTAGGGGGACTGGGATGGGGTCTGGGTGGCGGCGGGCCAGTGAGCGGGCCGTCCAGGCCGTGACCGGGCCGAGGGCGGCCGCGGCCACGAGGATGACCAGGCCGAGCGACGTCCAGCCGAGCAGGCCGAAGGTGAGTGTCGCCCAGGTGCCGACCGCCGGGCCGACGATCGACTCCCCGGCCACGCTCATGGTCGACGCGCCAAGGTACTCGGCCTCCGCGTGCTTCGGGGCCAGTGAGTACGACATGCCCCAGGCGCTCGCCGTCTGCATCACTTCGCCGAGGCTGAGCAGGAAGTAGCCGACCAGGATCAGCGCCACCGCGAACAGGGGCGACACCTCGCCGGACAGCCCGAGCAGCAGGCAGGCGGGCAGCAGCACCGCCGCCGACCACCGGGCCTTCCGGACGCTCCCGGCCAGGGTTTCGGTGCCCTTGCTGGCCCTGACCTGCAGCAGGACGCAGGTCAGCGTGTTGACCACCAGCAGGATGCCGATCAGCGCGTGCGGCGCCGACGTCCGCTCCAGCACCCACAGTGGCACCACGACCAGCACCATCGAGCCGTGCAGGCCGACCACGCAGTTGAGCGCGATCGTGCCCAGGAACGGCAGGTTGCGCAGCGCCGCGAACGCGCGGCGGGGGACGTGCGACGCCGACGGCGTGGTCTCGGGCAGCTTGCGGACCAGCAGCGCGCCCGCGAACAACGCCAGCGCGTTGCCGATCGGCAACGCGTAGTACGCGGGCAGGGTGGCGATGGTCATCGCCAGCGCGGACAGCGCCGCGCCCAGCGAGAACCCGAGGTTGAACAGCGATCTCGACTGCGCCCGCAGGCGGACGCGCCCGGCCTCGCCCGCGATCGCCGAGACCAGCGCCGCGCTCGCCGTGCCCTTGCCGAAGCCGATCGCGGCCAGCAGGCTGGTGACCGCGGCGAACAACAGGAACGAGCCGACGAAACAGAACGCGAGATAGCCGAGGCCTTCGAGCGTGTAGAGCAGCAGCATCATCCGGCGGGCGCCGAACCGGTCCGCGAGGCCGCCCATGGTGCCCGCGCCGAGCAGCCCGGCCACGCCAGCCGCGGACAGCGAGAGCCCGACCTCCTGCGCGCTCAGCCCGACCACCTGGGTGCCGAAAACGGCGTTGCCACTGAGGAACAGCCCGGTGCCGATCGAACTGATCAGGCTCACCAGCACGTAACGCCGTTCGACGCCGGTGTCCGGGAGCAGGTCGCGGAACGGCCGGGACAGCAGCGATGCCAGCGCCATCAACGGCTCGCGGCGATCTCGTCGCGCACGGCCGCGAGCCCGTCGAGGCGCTTGCGGTCCCAGCTGTCGATCCGGTCCGGCGCGAGGTATTCGGCGGACAGATCCGCCGCGTGCCGAGGCAGCCGGGCCGCCGAAGCGCGGACCAGCGCGGCCGGAGTCCTTGCGCGGTAATGGATTCCGGCCGCGAGTGCGAACAGCTCGGCGGCGTCCGCGTGACCGAGCTCGCCTTCGGACTCCAGCACGTGTGCGAGCCAGCGGACGTTCACCAGCGGGACCGTCACCGGCTCCAGCGAATCGGGGTCGTAGAGCAGGGCGACCTCGTCGTCGGCGTTCACCGAGCCGTCGAGGTAGCTCGCGGCTACCCAGCCGTGCGCGTGCATGCCGATCGTGCGGCACTCCACCGCGCGCAGCGCGCCCATCGAGGAGCCGCCCGCGAGGTAGCGGCCGCCGCGCAGGTACTCGCGGATCTCGGTGACCGAAACCGAAAGCTGCTGGCCGAATTCGCCGTCGAGCATGAGCACCCTGGTGTCCGGCCCGACTTCGTCCACAAGGGACAGCAGGTCGCGGCGGACGATGGGCGGGCGGACGGAAAGGTCCACCCCGGCTTCCGCCGCGTGCGCGCGCAGGCCGTCGAGGTCGGCCGGGCGCAACGAGGTGCCGACGTAGGTGAGCAGCTTCATGACGCCTCCTGCCGTACCGTGCGCTGCTGCTGGGCCTTGGCGAGGCGGACCCCGACCCGCTCGGGGTCGAGGTGGGCGAACTCGGTGCCCGGAACCACGACCTGGGCCACCGAGAACGGGAAGTCCGGCGGCGAGAGTTCGGTCGCCAGCGCCAGGTCCAGGCCGTCGCGGGCGAGCGCCTTGAGCACCAGTTCGAGGTCGCCGCCGACGGAACCGGTGGTCGCCGAACGGATGTCGTCGAAGGCGCACCACGGCTGCGCGTCGCTCCAGCGCCGGATGGCGTCCTTGACCGTGTCGTAGGACGCGTGCCTGCGGTAGTCCTGCGCGTCCATGTCCTCGCGCGCGCCGCCGATGACCGCCAGCCGCGACTGCGCCGCCTCGGTGATCGCGCGCGTGACGGCGATCTCCGGGTCGAGGTGGCAGCCCGCGCCGCCGTTGAACAGCATCGCGTCCTGGGCGTGGGTGTCCTCGGTCAGCGCGGAGAACGTCGGGATGCCGATGCCGTTGGTGTAGGCGTGCACGGTGACGGTGACCGAGGCGCGCTCGAACATCGCGATCAGCTCGCGGGCCTGCTCGGGCAGGGTGTCGAGGCGGACCCGGTGGCCGATGCTGAGCAGCTCGGCGAACGAGGTGCAGTCGTGCTCGACGACCTCGTAGAGCGCGTGCAGCACGGCCTCGTCGAGGTCGTTGCCCGCGGCGAGGCCGATCGTGTTCGACCGCAGCAGGTTGGCCTCCGGCGGGAACGGGGTGAAGATCGCCAGCGCGGGCACCCACACCTCGAGGTCGCGGTTCAGTTCGGTGGTGGGCCACCAGGTCAGCTGCGTGTCCGGGGTCCATTCGTGTGAGCGCTTGAGGATCAGCCGGCGCGGGTCCAGCGCGAGGCGGTCGGCGCTGAGTTCGGCGTAGGACGCCGTCACCGAAGGCCTGCCTTGCGGCTCGCCGCACCACCGCTCGATCGCCTCCATCACCGCGGACACCCTGGCGGCGCGGGAGGTGGCGCCCTTGCCGCTGGTCACGGTGTTGAGCCCGGGGGCGGCGTCCGGCCGGACCGAATGCCACACCGGCACGCCGAGCACGTCGAGTCCGGTCACGTCACTCACCCGGGTGATGCCCAGCGGCTCCAGCAGCCCCTCGGCGATCCGCTCCACCTCGGCCAGTCCCCGCGAACGCAGGGAAAGGGTGCGGTCGTCCCGCAGGCTGGTGTTCATCGGCACTCCCTTGCAGTCATGCTTCGGCCGCCGCCGAGAGGGCGGTCGCGGCTTTGGCGGCGACGAAGAACGGGCGGGCCTGCACCAGGAAGTCCTCCTGGTCGCGGAAACCCCGGTCGAGCAGGTGGGTGTCGAGGTCCCCGGTGCGCCACAGGGCCCGGAACGTGGCCTCGACCAGGGACGGCGGGAGGTCGGCGGGGTGGAACTGCGGGTTGACTCGGGTCGCCTGCTCGTTGAGCCGCAGCAGTCGCGCGCACGGTCCCACCAGCTCGTCGAGGCCGTCGGGGAGCTGTTCGTAAACGAGCCGACCGGACCGGAGCCGGAACGTGCGCACGAGCACGCGGGTCGCGCGCTCGTCGGCACTCAGCGTGGTCGTTTCCTCTGCTGTCAACAGCTTCCGGCGCGCGAGCTCGCCGGGTGAAAGTGCCGCCAGCCAGCCCTTCTCGGCGACGCGCGGGTGTTCGGCGCGCAGGTTCGCCAGGACGTACGCGGTGTGCCGCTCGGGGAAGTCCGGTTCGAACAGCTGCGCGTAGGTCAGCACCTGGCGTTGCGTCGGGCTGTTCTCGGCGGTCGTGGCCGGGCCGTGGTGCAGCCGCCATTCCCGCAGGTAGGAAGTGTCCGGAATGGACTCGGTGACCACGGCCCTGGTGGGTGTGGTGGCGAGCAGTTCGCGGACGGCGGCCTCGGCGTCGTTGCGTTTGACGTCGCCGCCGGGGCCCGCGAGCGCGGCCAGCATGGTCCCCATCGGGGCGTCGAGACCCTGCTCGCGTGCCACGGATCGCAAGCGGCTGCCGGACCGTTCGCCGAAGTGGACCGACCGCGCGAGCTCGGTCACGGCGGCACCGGCGGCGAGGTCGAGCTCGCCGCCGAGCACGAGGCGGTCGACCACGTCGTGCACGCTGACGAGCGCGTGGGTGAACGCGCGGAAGTCGACGTCCTCGTCACCGTGCATCAGCGCGACGTCGGCGTCGGACTCGATCCGGCCGTCGCGGTACCAGCCGTACACCGTCCCAAGCCCGGTCACGCCGTGCTCGTCGAGTTCGCACGCGCGCAGCGCGCCGATGCTGGCGGCGCCGTAGACCGCGACACCGTCGAGGTGCAGCGAGAGGATTTCCTTGTGCCGCACCGGCGCGCGGTGCTGGTAGACGCCGTCGACGATGAGCACTGCGTCGCCGTTCGCGAGCCGCAGCCGGTAGAGGTCGCCG